>NZ_DLJI01000041.1:0-48212 GCF_002484185.1 Empedobacter sp. UBA7620
TTTAAAATTTGAAACATAAATAGCAGGAAAAATTCCAGCAATAACAACTACGATTACAAAAATTACAATCAAATATGGAATAAACGAAGTAATATACAATTCTAAATTTTTATCAATTAATTGATTATATGTAGGCAAAAAAACTTCAACAAAAGCTAATGCAACAATAAATGACAAAACTGTAGTTATTGTAGTTTCTATGATAAATTGTAAAACAATATTTCTTTTTGTAGCACCAACAACTTTTCTTATTCCAACTTCTTTCGCTCTTCTAATTGCTTGTGCAGTCGAAAGATTTATATAATTGATAATCGATAAGATTAAGATTAAATAAGATAACCCTAAATTGATTTGTAAGAATAGTTTGTTTCCCATTCCTTCTGGTAATCGAGAAAATTTTGCATTTAATCTTGAGTCGTTTAATGATTGAAACTTTACTGTTACTGGTTCATAAATCTTTACAAATTCTTTTACAGGTATCCCTTCGTTTTTTGCATTTTTTAAAGTATTATTTTCATAAAAAAGTTGTGTTCCTAATTTTTCAACTTCTTCTTTATCAGCAGTATTTTTTAATTTGATAAATAATCCAGAACCATAATTACCCCATTGATCTTTTGTGTCTTCTAAACGCGTATAGATATTTGAAATAACCATTTTAGGTTGAAAACTAGTATACTTGTTTGTTTTAAAAACTCCATAAATAGGCATTTTTCTACCATCAAAAGTTGTCAAAGTTTTTCCAACAGGATTTTCAGTACCAAAAATTTTAGCTGCTTCTTTTTCTTCTAATGCAACACCATATCTATTTTTTCGAAAATCATCTACACTTCCTTTTACAAACTTGAATGGAATAAAATCAAAAAAATTCTGATCTGTACTAGTAATTCCAGTAACATAAACTTTTTTATTATCTACGTAAAAAGTTTCTTGTCCATACCAACCTTCAAACCAGCAATAACTTTCTATCTTATCTGATTTTTCTTTTAAGTAACGAGGCAAAGGTTCAACACTTGTAGGCCAAGTTTCACCACCTTTTTGAAATACAGTTAATGTTTCAAATACGCGATCAATATTTGGATTCCATTTATCGTAACTCGTTTCATCTTTCCAATATAAAGTCGAAAAAATAACACCAGCAATTCCGATAGCTAAACCAAGAATTGTAAGAAATGTAAACCCTTTGTTCTTGATCGTATTTCTTAAATATATTTTAAACCAATTTTTTAGCATCGATTATATTATTTTTTTCGAATTAATAAGAATCACCATTTTCATTCAAAACTTTAGAAAGCTTATCACGCTGAATTGTTATATCAGTTGGTAAACCTTTTATCGTAATTTTACTAGCCGTATTTGCATCTACTAAAAGTTTTTCTGAAACCCAACTTGTAATTGAAGAAGCATTATTTGCTATCAAATTTGCTCTTGTTGCATTCAGTTTTTTCAAGTCTGAAATGGATCCACTTGTCGCCTTTATATCTAATTGTTTAGTTTCTCCTTTTAAAGAAACTATTGCTCCATTTGAGATATTAATCGTTGTATTTTCTGAATTGATTTTTGATTCCCAAATAGATCCAGAACTCATTTTAGAAGTTATAGTTTTAGAGGTGATATTTCCATTCAATTGAGCACCAGACGACAAATCAATCTCTAAATGATCGGTTTTTAGAGATTTAAAAACGATTTGTGCTCCTGAAGTTTCTTTAATTCTCAATACATTTGATTTAAAATTATCTTCAAACGAAATTTTTGAGCCAGAAGTCATCGAAATCTTTTCTAAAGCTATACCATAAACACTTATATCAATCTTTGAAATTGTAACATTTGGTTGGTTTTTAGTATCTATATAAACTTCTAAAACATTATTTTTTGTACTTGTAATAATGTAATTTAAATTTTCTTTTTTATCTGTCTCGACAATTACTTTTGGAGAATCTGAGTTATAATAATTGATATTTACGCCTGATTTACCTATAATTTCGTTAAAATTTTCAATATTTCTTGATTCTGTAACTTGAGCATTCAATAAGATTGTTGTCAAATTGAACAATAGAAGAATATAATTTTTCATGGTTTGTCAATTTAAATTTTAGTTTTCTCAAAAACATTTACATTTTTCTGATTCATTTTTTCAGAAAGAATTTCACCATCTTTCATGGTAATAATTTTATCAGAATAAGCCGCGTCATGAGCTGAATGCGTTACCATCAAAATTGTAGAACCTTGCGCATGTAAATCGGTCAAAAGCTCCATCACTTCATTTCCATTGATACTATCCAAATTTCCTGTTGGTTCATCAGCCAAAATTATTTTAGGATTAATCACCAAGGCTCTTGCAACTGCAACACGTTGTTGTTGACCACCAGAAAGTTGCTGTGGATAATGTTGTAAACGATGAACAATATTTAATTTTTCTGCAATTTCTTGTACTCGTTTTTTTCGTTCTGAGCTCGAAACTTTAGAATAAATCAAAGGCAATTCGATGTTATCATAAACTGATAATTCATCAATTAAGTTGAAATTTTGGAAAATAAATCCTATATTTTCTTTTCTAACTTGAGAACGTTTCGATTCGTTTGCATTAGACATTTCAAGATTATTCAACGCATAACTTCCTCCATTGAAAGAATCCAATAATCCAATAATATTCAATAATGTAGATTTTCCACAACCCGAAGGTCCCATGATGGAAATAAATTCTCCAGAATTGATTGTTAAATTAATCCCATTCAAAGCTTTTGTTTGAACATCTTCTGTAATAAATATTTTTGATAAGTTTTCTATTTTAATCATGATGTTATTTTTTTATTGTTAATTCTTGTACTTCTTTATAATCTTCGTAATTCGAAATAATTACTTTTTCATTTGTTTTTAATCCTGAAATCACTTCGTAAACACTCGGATTTTCTCTACCTAATTCAATTTTTCTACGTATTGCTTTATCGTTATTGATAACAAAAATCCACTTCCCTTGTGTCGTTGTATAAAAGGATCCTTTCGGAATAACTAATTTCTTTTCTTTTTCGGATAAAATCAACTTTACTCCTACGGATAAACCTTCTTGTAAATTTTCAGGAATTTTATCAATAAATTCTAATTCTGTTTTAAATTTTCCACTTTTTATTTCTGGAGAAATCTTAGTCACTTTTACTTTTATGATTTTTCCTTTAATTTCGATTTGTCCATATTGATTTTCCTGTATTCGATCCAAATAATATTCATCTACCATTGCAACTAATTTATATCCGCTTAGAATATCCACTTTTCCAATACTTTTTCCTGCTTCTATTGATTGTCCTAATGTCGCTTCAAAAGAGCTTAAACGACCAGTTTCAGGCGCTAGAACCAAAAAATTTTGTTTGTTTTTTCGAAGTGTTACCAAACTTTTTTGCATGATAGATAAAGCTTCATTAATTTGTTTTAATTGAATCGAATTTGATTCACGTTCCTTAACCAAACTTTTCTGAATAATTGCTTTTCGTTCTTGCTGGTAGCGCATTTTTTCCTTTGTATTTTCCCATTCATTTTTCGCTAACACTTCCCTATCATACAGTTTTTGGTTCAATTCATAATCTAATTTTGATTGATTAAAATCGTGTTCAATTCCTACAAAATCCTTTGATAGATCCAATTCTTGATTCCGAATAGATAATTTTGCAACATTTAATTGATTCATTTGCTCGATAATTGCCGTTTCTTGTGTCAAAAAATTAAGTTCCGTATTCGGATTGTATAATCGTGCAATTGGCAAACCTTTTGTGACCATTTCTCCATTTTCTACAAATATTTCTTGAACAGAACCACCTTCTATCACATTGATAAAGATTGAATTAATTGGTTCTATTTGTGCCTGAAAAACAACAAAATCTTCAAAATAATCTTCAGAAACGTCTTTTATCATCAATTCATTTGCACTTACAGTTAAAGTTCGCGGTGGATTCATCAAATAAAAACTCGAACCACCTAAAATAATGGTCGTTGCAGCAATTATTCCGAGGCGTTTATATTTTTTATTTTTTTGATTGATTTTCGTATCCATTATTTATTAAATTTACCAAACAGCCGTTTATTTATGGTTATTTTACTAATTATCAATACGTAATAAATGTGCCTAAAATTTATAATTTCTTAAAGCGTTGAAATCAATTCTTTTAAAAAATTATATAAAAAATAGACTGTCCGAAAGCGAACACTTATTTGTTCAGAAACGGACACATGACAAAACTGAATATGAAGAAAACTTTAGCCACTATACTGATTTTAGACGATCAAGAAGAAATATTAATTGCAAGTCGTCTACTTTTGAAACGTCAATTCGAAACTATTATCACTTGTTCTGATCCTAAAAAGATTCCACAAATCTTGGTAGAAAATGAAATTGATGTTGTTTTAATGGACATGAATTTTAGAACAGGTTATGAAGATGGAAAAGAAGGAATTTTTTGGCTGAAAGAGATTCAACATGCGCAACCAAAAACGAAAGTAATTTTGATGACTTCCTATGGAAGTGTAGAAACTGCAGTTGAAGGTTTAAAATTGGGTGCGATTGATTATATTTTAAAACCTTGGGATAATGATAAGTTGGTTGATCTTATAAAAGAAGAGATAAAACAGCGTAGAAAATCGAAGCAAATAAAAGAATCGAAAGAAAATAAGTTTTTTTATGGAAATTCTCCGAGTATCGAAAAAGTGTATAAAATCACCAATAAAATTGCAAAAACTGATGCAACAATCTTAATTTTAGGTGAAAATGGAACAGGTAAATCAATTTTGGCAAAATCAATTCACGAAAATTCTACTCGAAATAATGAAAAATTTATTCATGTTGATTTAGGTTCTTTGAATGAGAATTTATTTGAAAGTGAGTTGTTTGGATATAAAAAAGGTGCGTTTACCGATGCGAAAGAAGATACAATTGGTCGATTTGAAGCTGCAAATAATGGAACGATTTTTTTAGATGAAATTGGAAATTTACCAAATCATTTGCAAGCAAAACTTTTGCAAGTCATTCAGAATAAAGAAATTATTCGTTTGGGAGAAAGTTCACCAAGAAAAGTTGATGTTCGTATAATTGTTGCTACGAATGTGAATCTTGAAAATTCAGTAAAAGAAGGTCATTTTAGAGAAGATTTATATTATCGAATCAATACAATTTCGGTTACAATGCCGAATCTTAGTGAACGAAAAGAAGATATTAAACCTTTGATTGATTATTTTTTAGAACTTTATGCTGATAAATATGAGGTCGAAAAACCAGTTATTAATGAACAAATTTTGTATCAATTAGAAAACTACGATTGGAACGGAAACATTCGAGAATTGCAAAATAGAATTGAACGTGCGGTTATTTTGGCTGAAGAAAATGAAATTACGATTGAAAATTTAGGTTTCACAACATTTATTCCTCAAAAAATTACAGATAATTCAAATAATTTGAACGAAATAGAGCGAAATAAAATTGTAGAACGTTTACATTTTTTTGAAGGAAATATTAGTAAAACAGCCGAAAATTTAGGTGTTTCTCGTGCTGCTTTATATCGAAAATTAGAAAAATATAACATTACGAATTATAAATAATGAAACGCAATTCTCTTATTTTTCAGTTAGTATTCAGAATACTTTTTTTAGCATTTGTTTTGTTTATGTTGGCTTTTATTGGAATCAAAAATTATTGGTTTTCATTTACATTTGTATGTATTATTACAATTGTTTCGATTACGGAAATAATTCATTTTTCTAAAAATTATCTTTCTAAAAATCAGAAAATTATAGATGCTTTATTGTACAATGACTTTAGCTTAAATATTAATCAAAATCAATATAAAAAAGACAATTCTGCATTAAAATTATATCATAAAATTAAAGAAGAACACGTTTTAAATTCGTCTAAAGAAATCATTTATCATCAATTATTGAATGCCGTTCCGTTTGGTTTTTTGATTCTTAAAAAAGAAGAAAATGATCGAAAAATTATATTTATCAATCATCATTTTCAACTAATATTTAGCGTTCCAAAATCAAGTTCGTGGAATTATCTAAAAAAATTGATTCCACAGTTTTGTGAAACTTTAGAAAATAAAGAATTTGATGATTTTAAAAGTACAATTGACATACAAATTAATGATGAAGAGCGACAAACTTATCTGATTCAGAACACAAAAACGTTGATTGCGCATGATGAATATGCGATTATTTTTATCGATTCGATTCAACGTGTGATTGATTCCACTGAAAAAGAGGCTTGGATGAATATTATGAAAGTCATTGCGCATGAAATTATCAATTCTTTGACGCCGATTTATTCATTAGCAAATACCACAAAAACTTATTTTGAAACTGACAATTTAGATAAGAATGATTATGATGATATTCGTTTGAGTTTAGACACAATTATGAATAGAAGTCAGCATTTACAGACATTTGTAGAGCAATATCGCCAATTGACCATGTTACCAAACCCTGTTAAATCAACTCAAAATTTATATGAAATTGTCCAAGGAATTGAACAATCTTTTTCGGCTGAATTTCATCAAAAAAATATTGTTTTTCAGAATTTAATTCCACAAAATATTGAAGTTGAAATTGATCGTATCTTATTTGAACAAGTTTTGATTAACTTAATCAAAAATGCGATTTATTCATTAGAAAATGTAGAAACTAAATCTATTGAAATTTCATCGAAACAAACTGATAATCGATTGCAAATTATTATTCAAGATTCTGGACAATTGATTGATGAAGAAATCATTTCCAAAATATTTTTACCTTTTTATACAACTCGAAAAGATGGTGCAGGAATTGGCTTAACACTTTCCAAAAACATTATAGAAGCGCACAAAGGTTATTTGTATTATCAACAAAATGATGGTGTAAAACGTTTTAATATAATTTTAAAGTAACTGAAGAAGCTGAACAATTGGTAAAAAGTGTAACTTTAACTTCTAATTATATAATACTTTCTCGCCATAATCTTTGGAAATTTGTCCTAGAAAATTACTGTTATGAATGCACAAACACTTACTATACCGATTATCAATTTGAATTCAGAAAAAGATGTTGAACTCATCAATAAATTACTTTCTGAAATAGAAAATCTTGATGAATATACTGTGAATTTAGATGCTAAAACGATTAACGTTTCGGCAAAAAAATTATGGAAAGTTTCCCCTAAAATCTATGAAACTTTAAAGCAAAATAACTTCAAAATAGATTCTGTCGAAAAATCTTATCCCGTTCTCAATATGACGTGTGCTTCGTGTGCGAGTAGTTCTCAAGCGAATCTTAATCGTCAATTGGGTGTCGTAAATGCAGAAGTGAATTATGGAAATGGAATGGGAAAAATCGAGTATATTCCTACTCTTGTTTCTCCAGAAAATTTGAAAAATGCTTTAGTAGAAGTTGGATATGATTTGGTGATTGATGAGTCTAAAAATCAAGATGAAGAAATAGAACAACTTCACGAAGAAAAATACAAAACGCTGAAAAATAGAGTAATTTGGGCTTTAATTTTTGGAGTTCCTTTATTTATTGTTGGAATGTTTTTTATGGATATGCCTTACGGAAATTACATTATGTGGGCATTTTCTACGCCAATTCTTTTCATTTTTGGACAACAATTTTTCGTAGGTGCTTGGAAACAATTGAAAAATAAATCGGCTAATATGGACACTTTAGTCGCGCTAAGCACTAGTGTTGCTTATATTTTTAGTGTTTTCAATACATTATTTCCAGAATATTGGCACAGCAAAGGTTTGCACGCGCATCCTTATTTTGAAGCTGCTGGTTTAATCATCGTTTTTATCTTGATTGGTAAATTGATGGAAGAACGTGCGAAAGGAAATACTTCCGAAGCGATCAAGAAATTAATCGGATTACAACCTAATACTGTATTAGTTGTAATAGATGGAAATCAGGTTGAAGTGAAAATTGAAGATGTACAAATTGGTGATTTGATTGTTGCAAAACCTGGAGATAAAATTGCGGTTGATGGAATTATTGTTTCGGGAGAATCTTTTATCGATGAAAGTTCATTGACAGGAGAACCAATTCCAGTCGAAAAAGGAATTGATGCGAATGTTTTTTCAGGAACTTTAAACCAAAACTCTCCTATTCAATATAAAGCCTTGAAAGTAGGGAATGATACACTTTTGGCTCAAATTATTCAATCGGTTAAAAATGCACAAGGAAGTAAAGCGCCAGTTCAACAATTGGTAGACAAAATTGCAGGTGTTTTTGTCCCGATTGTAATTATTATTGCAATTCTAACGTTCATTACTTGGTTAGTTGTAGGTCAAGAAAATGCTTTTACAATGGCGCTTTTATCGATGATTACCGTTTTGGTTATTGCTTGTCCTTGTGCGCTTGGTTTAGCAACCCCAACTGCAATTATGGTTGGAATGGGAAAAGGTGCTGAACAAGGAATTTTGATCAAAAATGCCGAAAGTTTAGAATTAGCAAAGAAAATTGATACAATTATTTTAGATAAAACAGGAACAATTACCGAAGGAAAACCGAAAGTTCAAGAATTGATTTGGTTTGATGATTCTGCTAAAAATGTGCTTTATATAATCGAAAATAATTCGCAACATCCTTTGGCAAAAGCGATTACAGAACATATTGGAAAACAAGATATTTTACCTGAACTAAAAATTGAAGATATATCTGGAAAAGGATTGAAAGCTAATATTTTAAATGACACTTATTATGTTGGAAAAACAAGTTGGATTACTGAATTAAATATTCAAATTGATGAAAATGTAAAACAAGCTATTCAAGATTTTGCGACTAAAAATTATACCACTTCTTTCTTTGGAAATGATGAAAAAGTTTTGGGATTAATTGGAATTTCTGATGAAATAAAAACAACATCTGTTGAAGCTATTAAAGCTTTTCATGAAAAAGGAATTGAAGTTTGGATGGTAACTGGTGACAACGAATTCTCGGCAAATGCGATTGCTAAACAAGTCGGAATTGATCAAGTTGTCGCAAATGCTTTGCCAAATGATAAAATGAATATTATCAAAGATTTGCAACAAAAAGGAAAAGTTGTCGCAATGGTTGGTGATGGAATTAATGATAGTGCAGCGTTGGCTCAGGCAGATGTTTCGATTGCAATGGGTAATGGTTCTGATATTGCGATTGATGTGGCAGAAGTTACGTTGATTGGAGGAGATTTGACAAAAATCGATCATGCGATCAATCTTTCAACGCAGACTGTCAAAACAATTCATCAAAATTTATTTTGGGCATTTATTTACAATGTAATAGGAATTCCAATCGCTGCTGGAGTGCTTTATCCAATTAACGGATTTTTGTTAGATCCTATGATTGCTGGTGCTGCAATGGCTTTGAGTAGTGTAAGTGTTGTAACAAATAGTTTATTGTTAAAGTATAAAAAGATTTAAAAAAGATTTAAAAAAACTTTAAAATATTCATAAAAAAATCGGCTAAATATTTAGTCGATTTTAATCTTCTAATTCTTTGATTTTAACCTTTGAAGAAAAATCAGGATGTTTTGTATTGATTAAATAATTATATTCTTTTGGAATGATTGACGATGGAACTTTGATAACCAAATATTTAAAATCCTGATACCAAGCAGAACCAATCTCTTGTAACTCGGGATAAGCCTCTACAGATTGCCAATTCTTAGGTAATTTAGACTTTTTAATTTCATAAATTTCATCTTCTTCGCAATCAATTTCTATCACTAATAATTTGTACGAGTTATCAATGCTAATAGAACTTCTATGCACCACCAATTTTAAGGTTGAAAGCGCGCGAGAACTTCCTGCATAAATAACAAATTCATCATTTTTATTCCATCTGTTGGCAACTCCAGAAGCTTGTAATGATTTTGAATATCTCGCTTTACGAATATTGTAAACTAACATTGTTAGACGTTTTCTCCGTATTCTATCGCAGTCAAACGATTATCGATAAATTTCAGACCTGAAACTGTATCAAGAAAATCTGCTGGCGATTTTTTATCTAACAAAACATTAGGCGTCGTTAACCATTTCTCGAAATCATCTTTTGTATTGAAAACCTCCAAACCGTGTTTGTATAAAGAAATCAATAAAACAATATGCTCTTTTGTATTATCTTTTAGAGAAACATCTTTCGTTTTATAATTTCTGTATGTACGCGTTGTGATATTTAACCAACTTGAGATTATTTCGTCTTTTAACGTTGATAATTCATCAAGATATTGAATATATTTTTGATCAATATTATAACGATTTACGTAAAAATAAACACTCGTAAAATCTCTTACTTCAGGGATTTCATTTATGATTTGTTCGTATTTTTTTAGTTTAACAGTTGCCATAATTCTAAACTTTTATTAAAGTTACAATTTTTCCACTTAATAAAGGAACTTTTTCTCAAATTTAAATAAATTTAACAAAAAAAGAGGTTGCCTAAGCAACCTCTTCCTATATAATGATTTAAAAATTCTTATTTCAAAGAACCAACCATATCTTCTGGTTTTACCCATTCGTCAAATTCTTCAGCAGTTACATACCCTAATGCGATTGCAGTTTCTTTTAACGTTGAGTTGTTTTTGTGAGCTGTTTGAGCAATTTCAGCAGCTTTGTAGTAACCAATTTTCGTATTAAGTGCTGTAACTAACATTAATGAATTATCAACTAATTCTTTGATACGAGCATAATTTGGCTCAATACCTTGCGCACAATGCTCATCAAAAGACACACAAGCATCTCCTAATAAACGTGCAGATTGTAAGAAGTTTGCAGCCATAACTGGTTTGAAAACATTCAATTCATAATGACCTTGAGTTCCTCCAATTGTAATCGCAACATCGTTACCCATAACTTGAGCTGCAACCATTGTTAACGCCTCACATTGAGTAGGATTTACTTTACCTGGCATGATAGAAGATCCTGGTTCGTTTTCTGGAATGATAATTTCTCCAATACCTGAACGAGGTCCAGAAGCTAACATACGAACGTCATTTGCAATTTTGTTTAATGAAACAGCTAATTGTTTCAAAGCTCCGTGAGTTTCTACGATTGCATCGTGAGCAGCTAATGCTTCGAACTTATTTTCTGCTGTTACAAATGGATGACCTGTAAATTCAGCAATGTATTTAGCAACTAAAACATCGTATCCTTCTGGCGTGTTAAGACCTGTACCTACAGCAGTTCCACCTAAAGCAACTTCAGATAAATGCTCTAGTGTATTTCTTAAAGCTTTTAAACCGTGATTTAATTGCGCTACATATCCAGAAATCTCTTGACCTAATGTTAATGGCGTTGCATCCATTAAGTGTGTACGACCAATTTTTACAACAGATTTAAATTCTTCAGCTTTCTTAGCTAATGTATCACGTAATTGCTCAACACCTGGAATTGTTACTTCAACAACTGCTTTGTAAGCAGCAATGTGCATACCTGTTGGGAAAGTATCATTAGAAGATTGAGATTTGTTAACGTCGTCATTCGCTTTAAGAACTGGTTCACCTTCTCCAATTTTGAATCCAGCTAAAACTTGCGCACGATTAGCAACAACTTCATTCACATTCATATTAGATTGAGTTCCTGAACCTGTTTGCCAAATTACTAAAGGAAATTGATCATCTAATTTTCCTGCTAAAATTTCGTCACATACAGCAGCAATAGCATCACGTTTTTCAACTGGTAAAACACCTAATTCAGCATTTGCATAAGCAGCAGCTTTCTTAAGATAAGCGAAACCTTCTACAATTTCGTGAGGCATAGAAGCCGCAGGACCAATTTTAAAGTTGTTACGAGAACGTTCTGTTTGAGCACCCCAGTATTTATCTGCAGGAACTTTTACTTCCCCCATGGTGTCTTTCTCAATTCTGTATTCCATTTTGGTATTTTTTATTATTTATATATTGTTTACTTATCTCACAAATTTAAGAAATCGTTTGATGAAAGAAAAGTGATTAATGTTAGTATTTCTATAAATTTTATTTACTAAGTTTGTATCACATAAAAATAAAATCATGATTCAATTTTTAGGTTTCTTATTATTCTTAACAATCGCTTTATGCGGATTCTGGGGTATCATCTTTTTTGCAACGATGGCTATTTCTTGGATTCCATTTTGGGTTGCGAATTTAAGAAAAGAAAAAGCTGGAATAGTAACAGCAGAAGATCCTCGTCCGATTTTACCAAATCAAGAAGGAATCACAGTATTATTCAAAAAATAATAAGCTGTAAAAAAAATTAAAAGGAACTTGACGAAGTTCCTTTTTTTATTTATTCTACTTTCGAATCTTCTTCATAATTTCCTTCCAAATAATTTTTCAAACTAATTCGGATAATTTCTGTCCAACCAGCTTCAAAACTTTCGCGCGAAAAATTCTTATCATCAGGCGGAAAAGTTTCAATTCCTTCATGAATCAGCGTTAATTTTGTTTGCGGAACAATTTCATCTGTTAATTCATCCAAAATAAATGTAACAATAGAATTTCCTTCGTAGACAGGATATTTCCACGTATAAGCTAACAATTTAGTCGGCTCTACTTCTACTATTTTACAATGATGTAAATACGATCCGCCATAAAATTCAAACTCAAATCCAACTTCTGGAACAAACTTCTCAATATCAAAATACCATTTATCAAAAGCAGCTTTTGTTGTTAAGGCATTCCACACTTTGTCAATTGAAACATCAAAAATTTCTACTATTTCTACAGGCTTTGCACTCATACTCTATTTTTTTATGATTTTGTTTAATTTACTAATTTTTTAATTATTATTTAAATTTAGCCCAAAATTTAATTGTTACATTTGCTATTGTAAAATTTTTAAAATGAAATTTAATAAGACTTTTTTAAGTGTTTTAGGATTATTTGCTGGTCTTTCGCTATATGCGCAACAAGAGGTTAGCCGTCCAAAACTAGTAGTTGGTATCGTTGTCGATCAAATGCGATGGGATTATTTATATCGTTACCAAGATAGATATTCTACAGGAGGTTTCAATCGTATGTTAAACGAAGGTTTTAGCAACGAAAATACCTATATTCCTTATATACCTACTTATACAGCTATTGGTCATAGTTCTATTTATACAGGTTCTGTACCTGCTATTCATGGAATTGCTGGGAACGATTTTATCATTCAAGCAACAGGACAAGAAATGTATTGTACGCAAGATGACGCTGTAAATGGGGTTGGTACTTCTTCAAAAGCTGGAAAAATGTCTCCAAAAAACTTGTTGACATCTACAGTTACTGATCAATTAAAATTAGCAACTAATTTTCGTTCAAAAGTATATGGAGTTTCGTTAAAAGATCGTGGAGGAATTTTACCTGCAGGACATTTTGCTGATGCTGCTTTTTGGTTTGATGGAGAATCTGGAAATTGGATTTCGAGTACATTTTATATGAAAGAATTACCAAAATGGTTACAAAAATTCAATGATAAAAAAGTTGCTGAAAAATATTTAGACAAATGGAATACACTTTATCCGATTAATACATATGTACAAAGTGAAAAAGATGGAAATCCATACCGCGAAAATTATAAAGGATTAGATAAAATGCAATTTCCTTATGATTTGAAAGCGTTGAAAAAAGACAATGGTTTAGGTTTGATTCGCTCTACTCCTTTCGGAAATTCGTTGACAAAAGATATCGCGATTGAAATTATTGATAACGAAAAATTAGGTCAAAATGAGAAAGGAATTACAGATTTCTTAGCAGTTAGTTTTTCTTCTACTGATTATGTTGGACATCAATTTTCTCCAAATACAATCGAAGCTGAGGATACGTATTTGCGTTTAGATAAAGATTTGGAACAATTATTTAATCACTTAGACCAAAAAGTTGGAAAAGGACAATATTTAGTTTTCTTAACTGCAGATCATGGTGGAGCTCATAATCCAAAATATTTCCAAGATAAAAAAGGAAATGCTGGATATTTCCCAACTGGAGAAGTAAAAAAAGCATTGAACGCTAAATTACAAGAGAAATTCAAAGCTGCTGATATTGTACGTTCATTGACAAATTATCAGGTTCATTTGAATTATCAAACAATCGAACAAAATAAATTAGACGAAGAAGATATCAAAGAAGAAATCGTAAAATTTATGCAAAAAGTAGATGCTGTTTCTTTTGTTGCTGATATGGACAAAATTGGAGAAGCTTCTATTCCTACGATTATCAAAGAACGCATGATCAATGGTTATAATCGTAAACGTAGCGGCGCTATCACTTATATTTTAGAGCCACAATGGTACGGAGGAAAACAAAATTCTGGTGGAACAACGCACGGAACTTGGGGTTCTTACGATGCTCACATTCCATTTGTTTTGATGGGTTGGGGAATAAAACATGGTAAAAACAACAACCGTGTATTTATGACAGACATCGCTCCTACAGTTGCAGCTTTGCTACATATCGAAGAGCCAAACGGAAATATTGGTCAGCCAGTTTCTGAGGTTACAAATCCAAAATAATCTTATAAAAGATAATTCTAAAAACGCAACTTAATTAGTTGCGTTTTTTTTGTTACTATAATTATTATTTATTCTATTTCAATTATTTACTTTTTAGAATTAAAGAAATTAACGATTAACATCTATTACGTAATTTTAGTAAATCAGGAATTTATATCATTGATAATGAAAAAAATATAAATAAGAGGGATTAATGAGGGATTTGTTTTAAAGGATAAATCAACATTTTTCGTTGATTTGTAATAGAACGTAATTATTACAAGATCATGAAAAATTTTAGAGAAATACATATTGGTAGTTTTATTAAGAATGTTGTTCAAGTAAAAGAAATAGATACTGGAAGAATCTTAAATTTCTTTAAATGTCAAGAAGATCAAATTGAGGAAATGTATAACAAATCAAGTTTAGATTCCGATTTACTTCTTCGATGGTCGAAGTTATTAGAATATGATTTGTTTAGATTATATTCTCAACATCTCATGTTGTATAGTCCTGTTATAACGAATAAAACCAATAAAAAAACAAATGATAATTCGTTGCCAAAATTCAGAAAGAATATTTACACGAAAGAGGTTATTGATTTTATTTTAGATCAGATTAAAAATGAAAAAATGAGTAAGAGAGAAATTATAGAACGTTATAATATTCCAAAAACAACATTGTATAAATGGATAATTAAATACAATTAATTCTAATATTCTGCACAATATTAGTAAAAGAGTATAATTTTCTCCAATTAAATTAATAATTTTAACAATCTAAATACATCATAATGAAAAAGACTTTTTTAAGTAAATTAACTTTGACATTATTCTCTACCAACCTATTTTTTTTATTATCTCCACAAGTAGATGCATGCACAAGAGTTGTCTATAAAGGTCCAGAAAATACTGTAATCACAGCTCGTTCTATGGATTGGAAAGATGAAATTGATGCAAATATTTGGGTTTTTCCTAGAGGTCTAGATCGATCTGGTAATGTCGGAAATGCTTCGGAAAAATGGACTTCAAAATACGGAAGTGTAATTGCAAGTGCTTGGGATATTGCGACAACAGATGGCATGAACGAAAAAGGACTTGTTGCAAATGTTTTGTGGTTAGTAGAAAGTCAGTATCCGCAATTTAATCCAAAAGGAACAAAACCAGGTGTTACCATTGCAGCTTGGGCACAATATGTTTTAGATAATTATGCTACAGTAAAAGAAGCTGTGGATGATTTGAGAAAAGAAAAATTTGTAATTGTTTCTGATTATATTCCAGGTACTCAAAAATTTACAACTTTACATCTTTCAATTTCTGATGCAAATGGAGACAATGCAATTTTCGAATATGTAAATGGTAAATTAAAAATACACCACGATCCATCTTATACAGTAATGACAAATTCTCCAGTTTTTGATGAGCAATTAGCAATTAATCAATATTGGAAAGGAATTCCAGGAACAATCATGTTACCAGGAACTAACAGAGCTGCTGATCGTTACGTAAGAGCATCATATTACATAAATGCGATTCCACAAACCGCTGATACTCGTACTTCTATTGCAAGTGTTTTTAGTGTTATTAGAAATGTATCGGTTCCGTTAGGAATTTCTTCAGAAGCAGAACCTAACATATCATCTACAAGATGGAGATCAGTTTCTGATCATAAAAATCTTGTTTATTACTTTGAAACTACAAAAACTCCAAATACATTTTGGGTTGATTTAAAGAAAATTGATTTTAGTAAAAATGCAAAAACAAAACGATTAAGCGTAAGTAAAAATGAAGCATATGCTGGCGAAACTTCTCAACTTTTTAGTGATGCAAAACCATTTACATTTGTTGGAATTTAGATCGAAAAATTAATCAATATTTTTTTTGCCAAATTGCTTTAAATCAACATTCAATATGATTGCCAATAACAAACATTTTATACCTGCCTTTCTATTATTTGGATTTATTGTTAATGCTCAACAATCGAATGATACAATTGATATTTCGATAAGACCTTACACTAGTTTGAGAGGTCATCTTGCTGTGCATGATAAAGTAATGGAGCTACAAGAGAATGCCTCTCGTGCTGGAATTGAAATTAATCTAAAAAAAGGAAATATTGCATTTGTAGCTGGTGTTGAATTGCAAATAAATATGTTCAAAGGAAACTCGTCGTTTAATGTTGATGGAAATCTAGATAGTGATCTTTTGGCAATTGTTTCAGAACAAAAACAACAAGTTTTTGGTAATCGCTTAGGTTACTTAGGAATTGATTTGTCTAAATATGGTAAAATAACATTTGGTAAACAATGGAGTGTTTACCGAGATGTTACAGCTTATACAGATCGTTTTAATGTATTTGGAGGACGCGCTTCTGCAACTTTTACAGGTGGAACAGATGGAGGTTTGCTAGGAACAGGACGAGCAGATCAATCAATAATTTACAGAAATAAAATTAAAGCTTTTCAATTTGGTGCTCAAATCCAAACAAAAGGTGGAAATGATGATAAAATTATTGATGGTTTTGGTTTTTCTGCTCAATTAGAATTAAATCAAAATATTAGTATTGGAGCTGCATTTAACCGTGCTTTTATAGCTCAAAACTTAATTGATGATAATCATATTTTAGGTTTATCTGGACATCCAACTTTTTATTCAATTGGTTCAAAATATACGAGTAAACAATTTGATGTTAGTCTACTTGGAATCTTACAACAAAATGGAGATTTTACGCCTATTTCATATCAATCTGAAAATACAATTAATCCTTCTTATGTTTTTGATGCAAAAGGTTTTGAAACTGCTATGAAATATAAACTAAATAAATTTTCAATTTTAGGAGGTTATAATTTATATGTTCTTGAAACAAAAAAATCTGTTGAAAATATTAGTATTGATAAAAAATTCAGACGAAGTGATTTGATTACCGGGTTAGAATATTATCCGATGAAATATGTACAATTGTATACAGAACAGCGCATCTCTTTTGGTAAAAATTATGCTGGTAAAAAAGAACAAAGTGTTTTTACATTGGGAATGAAACTAGATTTATCTAGACAATTTAACAAGAAACTTAACCTATAATAAACCATAACTAACTTAACTTTTCTCTCTATTATTTGAAATAATTTATAAAACGAAACTTAAAAAATTATGTTTAACTTTTTTCAAAAAAGCACATTTTTAATTCTATTAGCATCAAGTACTCAAACTTTTGCTCAAGACTCAATTCAACCAGATAATTCTTGGCATTTCAAAGTAGAGCCAAATATGATGTTGCCTCATATGAAAGGAAAAGCGAGTGTTTCTCGACTTCCGAATGTACATGTAAGTCAATCTCCGTCAGACTTTTTTGAGCATTTGAAATTTGCCGGAATGTTAACTTTCGAAGCTGAGAACAAAGATTGGGTAATTACATCCGATATTATTTATGCTTCTTTAGCTGCAAATGTTAAAAAAGATCCTTTAGTTTTGGATGGTAAATTAACAGCAAAACAATTCTCTTTTGAAGTTGGTTTATTGAGAAAAATAACTCCTTGGTTAGAAGCTGGAATTAGTATGAACCTTGTAAATATTAAATCTGGATTTGATGTAAATATGATCAATCCTAAAACAGGTCAAACAATGCATCTAGATCGCAGTATTTCTAAAACGTGGGTAGATCCTATGTTGGTTGCAAGAACAAGAAATTTACCAAACAAAAAGTTTTTGTATAATGTTTCTGGAGAAATTGGAGGATTTGGAATTGGATCAAAATTAGCTTGGCAATTAGAAGGATTGGCTGGTTATCAATTCTCTAATTTATTTTACGCAATGGCGGGGTATCAAATCATAAGTATGGACTACGAAAAAGGAAGTAATAATTCCAATTTTGTTTATGATATGGATATGTTTGGACCAATGATAAAAGTTGGCTTTAACTTAAAATAATAACCTTAAAATAAATATATTATGAAAAAATTATTTGTATTATGTGCTTTTACTGGCATATTATTCACAGCTTGCGAAAAAAAGACTGAAAGTACTCCTGCTACTGAAAATAAGTCATCACAAAAAATCGATGATTCAACTTCTCAATCTGCTTTAGATTGGGACGGAACTTATGAAGGCGTGATTCCTTGCGCTGATTGTGAAGGTATTAAAACAGAATTAACCTTAAATCAAGATAATACATATACCTTAACAGAAGAATATATCGATAAAAATCTGAAGGTTGAGAATCAAGGTAACATTACTTGGACTGATGATGGTAATTCAATTTCTTTAAAAACGAAAGACGATGAATATAAACGATATAAAGTTGGAGAAAATATTTTATTCCAATTAGATTTAGAAGGAAATGAAATTACTGGAGCTTTAGCACAAAATTATCAGTTAAAGAAAAAATAAGTAAGATAAATAAGAAAACGTAGCCAAATATGGTTGCGTTTTTTTACTTTTATAAAAATAAATTAGAAATGACTTTCAATACACCAATCATATCAGCACAAGAATTACAAGATAATTTGCATCTTAAAAATTTAATTATTTTAGATTGCACGATTGATAAAGTTGGACAATCAATAAAAGATCAAGAATTAAAATTAATTCCGAATTCTCTTTTCTTTGATTTGGAAGGGAAATTTTCTGATCATTCTTCGCAATTTCCTCATACACTTGTTGATGAAGAAATTTTCACAAAAGAAGCTCAAAATTTAGCCATTAATCAAGATTCTATCATTGTTTGTTATGATCGTTGGGGTGTTTATTCGAGTCCGAGAGTTTGGTGGATGTTCAAAGCAATGGGTCACAAAGAAGTATATGTTTTAGATGGCGGATCGCCTCTTTGGCAAGAAAATAATTTTGACACAACTTCTACTTATTTTCAACCTACTGTAAAAGGTAACTTTATTGCTGATTTTCAATCGAATTGGTTTGCTGACACACAAGTTATGTTAAATGCAATAAATGATGATTCGAAAATGATTATAGATGCTCGATCAGAAGGGCGTTTCAAGGGCACTTCTCCGGAGCCAAGACAAGGTTTACGAAGCGGACATATTCCAACTTCTAAGAATTTATTTTTTGAAAATGTTTTGACTGACACAACATATAAATCAAAAGAAGAACTGAAAGCAATTTTCGAAAAATTTACAGATTCATCTAAAGAAAATATTTTTTCATGCGGTTCTGGAATTACAGCTTCTATCCTAGCCTTAGCTTCAACAATTGCCGGTTTTGATGAGGTAAAAGTTTATGATGGTTCTTGGTCTGAATGGGGCGCTGACGAAAACTTACCGATTGAAAGATAATTTTCGACTTCTTTTTTCAACGAATTATAATCATTTAATTTTACAACTTTTACATTTTCACTATCTTGTAAACCACAAGCGGTTGTTGTAATAATTGGAATTCCATAAGAAACAGCTTTTATAGGTTGACGTGGTTGATTTTCGATAATTGTTGGATAAATGATTAAGCCAATTTCATCATAATTTCCACTAAATTTTTCAATTTGTATATTTTGCCAAAAATTATTCATTTCGAGATTTCGCCCAAGAATTACAAGTTGTAGATTGAGTTCTTTCGCTAATTTTTGCATTTCATATGCTCCTTTTCTACCAACTGCAGAAGCAGGAAAAAGAATTTTATTCCCAGTTTTTTGATTCAAATTTTGTTCAATATTCCAATCAAGTTTCACAATTTTATGTTGAAACATTTTCTGAATATCTGTATGTGGACTTATAATTCTTTGCGCTATGTTTAACGCATTATTTTCTAAATCAATTAAATTTTTATTTGCTCTAAAATCTTTCAAAGTCTTACTTTCTGGATAAATGAAATGTGAATAATCCAATCTTTCGTGCAAGGTTTCAATAGGTAATCTTGTCATTAAAACATCAAAAGTTCTTCCTCCTAACATTCCTTTTTTATAAATAAAGGGCAATAAATTTTGACTAATAACTAAATGAGTACTTTCGATTGGAATTAATTTTGAAGCAGAATTTGCTATTTTTTCATCTAGTTGTAATGATAGTTCGAATGGATTTTTATTTTTGGAAAATCGTAATTTCAAAGCTCTATAAATTCCAGAAAATAAAGTTGTCTTGCTATCTTTATGAGAAGAAAAACTCCAATTATAGCGATTCGTTTTGACGAAAAAATTCTTTTTCATCGAAAATATAAAACGATCATTCTCATTTATATTTTTCGAAATATATGCATCATATTCTGGCCATTTTTCATCCAAAATATAAGTCGTCGTTTTAATATGTTGATTTTTATGTGATTGATCTTCATGTTGATGACAACTATCGTTTCCACACGAATAACAATCATTTAAAAAATTGAAAGCCAATTTACTATCAATATTTTCTGATAATTTTAAATCTTTATTTTGACTTTTATAGCGAACAATTAAATGAGTAGAAGTTAATTCAGTTTCGATTCTAAAATCATAAGCCGAACGAAAACGTAAATCAATATAATTCCATTTTACAGTCGCATCGCGATCCTTTTCCGCCAACGAACCTTGTATGATTTTGGTATGTTTATGACGCTCAATAATTTCGAAATTTGCGTTCAAAGCCGCATCATACAACGCATTAGATAATTGGCACAAACCTCCAGCAATCGTTGGTACAATGCAACCTTCCTTTATTTCTCGACCAACCACATAACCTTGACCATAATTTGGATTACCAATATGTTTCCAAAAGCTAAATGTTTCGTTGGCTTTAATTTCTAAACCATTAATTTTTTGAGAAGCAATTCGAAGATTCTGAATTTTACCAGCTGTTAAAATCCAATTTTCTTTTGTGTCATTTGGATTCCAAAGTTCACTTTCAGAAAATGCAATAATCGGTTGATCAATTAATTTTGAATCAAATTGAAATTTTGTAGGATTATCTTGAATATTTTTCAGCCCACGAAGACCAATTAAAACAGAAGATTTTAATTTAAAAATAAGACTTTTCGTAAAACTATGTTGTTCTATAAGTTCTGGTTGACTCAAAATAGTAGATTTAGGTTGTTGATTTATAAAATTATAAAAATTTTGACTTCCAATAATTATTAATATTAGTGATTATTAAATATCTTAATTTATTTTAGTACTTTGTTTTGCATAGTAGTATATTTTATATAGATTTGTAAAAGTTATTTGATGAATAAAATTACAATTTTGATAAAAATATAGTTTTTGTCATGTAACTATTTAAAAGAATTAACGTCTATAATAAAATTAACACTATGAAACATCTATTTTATATATCTGCATTATGCTTGAGTTGCACCGTTATGGCGCAAACAAAATTTTCAGGTAAAGTATTGAATGAAAAAGATAATAATCCTATTTCTTTAGCTGAAATTGTTTTATTGAATGAAAAATCTGAACTATCAAATGTTACAGACGAACAAGGAAATTTTGTTTTTGAACAAGTTGAAGCTGGAAAGTATGATTTTGCGATTTTGGTAAATTTTGATACGATTTATAAAGAAAAAATAGAAATTAATGCTGAATTAACAAAATCATTCAAAATTAATATGCCAAATATTGATTTGAAAGAAGTTGTAATTGCTAAAAAAGTTTTTCAGAAAAAAGCTGATCGATTTGTTTTCGATGTTTCAAATTCTCCTGTTGCAAAAGGAAATGACGCGTTTAATCTGCTTAAACAAACGCCTTTAGTTTCTTCTACAGATGGGAAAAATCTTAAAATTCTGAATAAATCTGACGTTATTATTTACATCAACGGACGAAAATCTAATATGGATAATGAAGCTGTGATAGAAATGTTGAAAAATACACCATCAGAAAATATTCAGAAAATTGAAGTCATTACAACGCCTGGAAGTGAATTTTCTGTTGAAGCAAATACTGGAGTCATTAATATTGTGATGAAAACGACGACAACAAACGGTTTGAATGGAAATGTGAGAATTGTAGATCAACAGGCTTATTTTAATAGTCAAAGATTGAATGCTGGTTTAAACTATAGAAAAGATAAATTGGCAATTAATTCTGGGATTTATATTGGAAATAACAAATCTCGAGAGAAAAATATTTTATCGAATGGAAATGCTCATTTTATCAATGAATCGAGAGGAATTGTAGATGATCCAAATAAGAATGTTGGCGGAAATGTAGGATTTGATTATGAATTAGCTAAAAATCAGAATATTGGTTTAACCTATAATTTTAGATACAATAAGAGTTTTGATTCAAAATTTAAGTTAGATAATTTTTATAATCATGAATTTAAAAATCAAACAATTAATCTCGAAAATGCTCAAACAAGAAATCATTCGTTCAACTTAAATCACGAAATAAGAACGGATAGTTTGGGAAGTAAATTAGTTACAAATGCTTCTTTTCTTAATTATAAACGAGAGATGAGAAGTACAAATACAACAATCCCTGTAGATAATGAAAATGTTGAAATCTTCAGACAAAATGTACCTCAAATTATCAATAATTTTAGTGCAAATGCAGATTATACCCTAAAAACTAACAAAGAAAATACATGGTTATTTGGAGGAAGTTATACATTCACAAAAACGGATAATGATACTAAACAAGAGAGTTTTGTGAACGATAATTTTATCAAAGATGAAATTTTGAGTAATCATTTTTTATACAAAGAAAACATTGCTGGATTGTATTTAACTTTTGAAAAACAAGTTTCTGAAAAGTTATCAGGGAAAATTGGAACACGATTAGAAATTACAAAAACGATTGGTGATATTCTTGAGAAGAATAATTCATTTAAAAATGATTACAACAATATTTTACCTTATTTATCTCTAAATTATGCGATTCATCAAGATCATAATGTGAGTTATTCTTTTTCGAGTCGCGTTCGTAGACCTGCTTTTTGGGAGTTAAATCCATCAAGAGTTTACCTTACTCAGACAAATTATATTCAGAACAATCCATTTATGATGAGTTCTAAATTTTATAAACAAGAGTTAAATTATTTGTATAAAAGCGCTTATTTTTTCAATGCAGAATTTGAATATATTGACGATGCGACAAGTCAATTGCCTTTGCAAGGAACAGTAAAAAATCTTGAAACAGGTGAAACAACAGAGTTTTTGCGTTACATTAGAATGAATTATGGAAACAAAAAATCATTAAACCTTTCGGTTGGAATGAATAAGAGTTTTTATAACGGAATTTGGTCTGCGAATTATATGTTTATTTATATGTATCAAGCATATAGAGGGATTGTCGATAGTGATCCTACCTATATTCAAAAACCTGGTTTTGAAGAAAAACTTTCGACTTATGTTGTTGATCGTCAAGCATCGAATATTTATTTTAAATTAGATAATACAATACGACTTTCTTCGAAAAAAGATTGGTTTTTAGGTGTTAATTATTGGTATCTATCACCTTTAGAAATCGAACTAGGGAAACTTGGAAAACAACATAGTTTTGATGTAAATATCAAAAAAATATGGAATAATTGGACTTTGATGTTCGAAGCTTATGATTTATTGAATACAAATGTCACAACAATAAATGGTAAACAAGAAAATGGAAGTTTCAATAATGTTTGGCAAAACCAATACAACAGAGAATTTTCAGTTAGTTTATCATACAAATTTGGAAATCAAAAACTGAAAAAATCAAGACAAATTGATGAAGCAAATAGTACAATAAAATCAAGATTATAAAAAATAAATGACATGAAAAAAGACTGCAAATTGCAGTCTTTTTTGTTTATTAAAAAATCAAATTATATAAATTTATCTCCACTTATCCATCTCGAAACGAACAGAAAAAATGTTAGAATATAATCCCAAGCCACTGTCTCCAAAGTTTGTTAAAGCATAATCAATCGAAATTCCTTTGTATTTGAAACCTACCCCAACATTTGGCTGAATTTGAGTTTTATCTTTCCCATCAAATTGCGAAATTTTCTGTAAATTATTCAATCCTCCACGTACAAAAACCATGTCATCATAACCTAATTCAAGACCAACTTGTGGCGAAATCGAAAATCCTTTTCCAGAAATTGCAGCATTAGTTTGTTGAAATTCGATATTCATATCAATCTCTCCCAACAGCGAAACTCGTTCATTAAAATCGAAACGTTTTCCAACTCCAAATTGTAATTTAGGCATTGTTAATTCGATATTTTCTCCTGGCAAATCATTCAAAATTGTTGGCTCACCTTCGTTACTTGGCTCGTCAACTGTAATTTCTTTTAACTTTTCTTTGTTAATACTCCACGCATTGAAAGTCGTTGTAATATCGCGCGCCATCAAACCAAAATACATTTTATTATCAGTACGATATTGCAAACCAAGATCAATTCCGAAACCAAATCCTTGCGCAAATTTCCCAATATGTCGATAAACAATTTTAGCATTTGCGCCAAACTGAATATCTTTATTGTTGAACACATTTCCCGCATAAGACATCGTCAAAGCATAATCTGCTGTAGAAAATTTAGAGATTTTATCGTAATTAATATTTCCTTGATTATCAATTAATTCCGTAGTATTCAAAATATCATCAACACCAAAACGCGTAAACGAAAAAGCTATCGTAGAATTACTTTCTCTCAACGGAATTGCAACCGCTGCATAATCAAATTTCGCAATCGACTGAAAATATTCAGCATGCATTGCTGCAGCTTCCCAATCATAGGTAATTTCCGTTAATCCAGCAGGATTCCAATAAGCCGCATTTGCATTTCCAATATTCGCCACAACCGCATTACCCATTGCAAACGAGCGCGCATCTGCACCAATATTCAAAAACTCGTTCGAATATTTGCGTGTGGTTTGAGAAAAAGCAAATTGACTTGCCAGAACAGATAATATAAGGAATGTCTTTTTCAAAATTGATGAATTACGAATATAAAAACTCAAAAATAGTGGTTTTATTGTGTTTAAAAAGGATTCAGATTAATTTTTGTTTGTATTTTTGCGATGAAAAATTCATTTATGAAATTATTTACAATTCCAAATTTTCTAACACTACTTAATCTTTCATGTGGTGTATTATCAGCCATTTTCATGATTTCGAGCAATGCTCAAATCACAACTACCACAGTTACAATTGTGATGGTTTTGATGTTGATTTCATTAGTTGCTGATTTTTTGGACGGAATGGTTGCACGACTAATGAATATTGGTAGCCCGATTGGAAAAGAATTGGATTCTTTGGCAGATTGTATTTCGTTTGGTGTTGTACCAGGATTGATGTTATTTTCGATGTTTAATCATTTTTCAACCGATTTTATTTATGAAAATGAGAATTTAAAAATTGCTGCAATTTCATTATTTGCTTTTTTAGTTCCTGCTTTTTCGGCGTTACGATTAGCAAAATTTAATTTAGATGAAGATCAAGCAACGTATTTCAAAGGTTTGGCAACACCATCAAATACCTTATTTATTTTCTCATTATTTTCTATCTATTACAATAATGGACAAATTATAAATCCATCTCTTGATCCGTATTTATTAATTGCCGTTTCTATTGTATTTAGTGTTTTATTAATTGTCGATTTACCATTATTTGCCTTAAAATTTAAAGGATTGAGTTGGGCAGAAAATTATTATAAATATATTTTCTTAATCATTACATTAGGTTTAGTGGCTTGGTTGCAAGTTGCTGCAATTCCGCTAATCATCTTATTGTACATCCTTATCTCAATCATTTTTAGAAAAGAAATTACAAAATGAAATTAACTAAAAATATCTGTTTCTTTGATTTAGAAACAACTGGAACTAATGTTTCAAAAGACCGTATTGTTGAAATCTCTATCGTGAAAGCTTTGACAGACGGTTCAAAAGAAGTAAAAACTTGGAAAGTTAATCCTGGAATTCCAATTCCACCAGAAACAACTTTAATCCACGGAATTTCTGACGAAGATGTTGCCGATGCGCCTTCTTTCAAAGAACTTGCCCCTGCGATTATGGAAATGATTAAAGATTCTGATTTGGCAGGATATAATTCAAATCGTTTTGATATTCCACTTTTAGCAGAAGAATTATTACGTAATGGTTTTGATTTTGATTTATCAAAACATCGTCCAATTGATGTGCAAGTGATTTATCATAAAATGGAACCTCGCAATTTAAGCGCTGCTTATAAGTATTATTGCGATAAAGATTTGATTGATGCACATTCTGCGGAAGCTGATACAATTGCGACTTACGAAGTTTTGATGGCGCAAATCGAGAAATATGACGAGCTTGAAAATGACAATAAATTTTTGAGCGAATTTTCTTCTCAACGCAAAACGGCTGATTTAGCTGGATTTATTCAGTACAATGATAAAGACCAAGAAATTATTTCGTTTGGCAAGTATAAAGGACAAGTTGTGACGGATATCTTTGCGAAAGATCCAGGTTATTATGCGTGGATTCAGAATGCCGATTTTCCTTTATATACAAAGAAAGTTTTTACTCGAATCAAATTACAAAACGGTTTTTAAGCGATGAAAATTATTTGTGTCGGACGAAATTACGTCGAACATGCAAAAGAATTAGATAATCCAATTCCAGAATCGCCTATGTTTTTTATGAAACCAGATTCGGCCATTTTAAGAAAGGGTTTTCCTTTTGTTATTCCAAGTTTTACGAAAGAAGTTCATTTTGAAACGGAAATTGTAATTAAAATTGATCGAGTTGGAAAAATGATTCAACCTCAATTTGCAGATCGTTATTTCTCAGAAATCGGTTTAGGAATTGATTTTACAGCGCGCGATGTACAGCAAGAATTAAAAGAAAAACGTTTTCCTTGGGAAATTGCGAAAGCTTTTGATGGTTCTGCATTTGCTTCCGATTTCTATCCAAAAGAAAATTTTGATTTAGAGAATTTAGTATTCAAATTAGATCGAAATGGAGAAAACGTACAAACAGGAAATTCAAAAGATATGATTTTTCATATCAATACCTTAATTGCTGAATGTTCTAAATATTTTACCTTGAAAAAAGGTGATTTAATTTTTACTGGTACACCAGCGGGAGTTTCTAAAATCAATTCAAAAGATACCTTAGAAGGTTATTTGAATGATGAAAAAGTATTCGAAATAAAAGTATTGTAATCATTAAAAAAGAGAAATATATTTTCATTTGTTATTATATTTTATTGTTTTCTTGTAAAAAAGAAAACAATATTGTTACACCTGTAATTCATGAGAATGTAATAACAATGAATTCAATTTCTGATAATTACGATTCGATTACTACTAAAGTGAAGAAACTTGGTGATGAAGAAGCTTATTCAGAATTATTTTATCATTTAAAAGATTCAAATTTTGAAGGTAGAACAGATTCTTTAATGGTTTATTCAAAAATAATGGCAGAAAAATATCACTTTGAAAAAGCTTATATAGATTATTTGGATGCTATAACTGAGAAATATGGAATAGAAAATGATATTGGAAATTATTCAACAATTAATCTTTCACAATTAAAATCTAAAGAAAAGCAGGAAATTATTGATTGGCTTTCTAAAATGGTTGAAAAAGGAATAATTACAGAAAAACAATTTCAAGAAGTTAAAAAATAATAAAAGAGCGAAATTTCGCTCTTTTATTGTTTATACCACTACCTTTAATCAGAAATAAAATTAAAAATGGAAGACTATATAAAAATTGAAGAAAAACTACAAAATGATTTTGATTTATTGAAATCGAAAAAGAATAGAATTAGCAATATCAGGCTTATTGCATTTATTATTTCAGTTGTATTTTTCTTGCTTTATGTTACGTCGAGCAACAATTTATATTTGATTATTTCTTCTATTTTATTTATTGTTTTTATCATTTTAGTAGTTAAAACTTCTAAAATTTCTTCGCAACTTAATTATTCCATCCAAGCATTAGAAATTATTAATCAAATAAAAACTGATAATTCTATCGATCAATTTGTTGAAGATAATTCTCAGTTCAATAATGTTTACAACAAAGATTTAGATATTCTGGAAGGAAATTCGATCTTCAATCGAATCAATAAAACGCAAACTCGTATTGGTAATTTACAGCTCAAACATTTTTTATCGAATTTGATTTTAAACAAATCTGAAATTATTGATAGACAAAATGCTTTTGAAGAATTGGCTGAAAAAAGAAATTGGATTGTGACATTTTTGACGTTTACTAAGCGATTAAACATGAATCAATCTTCAATTTTTGTGTTCGAAAATCGTGTATTTAATACTGATTCAATAAAATTACTTCCAATCATCATTTCTGTTCTGAATATTTTGTGCTTTACCGCTTTAGCAATTATTGGTTTTCCGAAAGAAATTGTTTTTTATTGGATTTTGGGTGCAGTTATTATTCCGAATGCAATTTCCATGTTTTATAAGCAACAACTTCGACGAATTGCGGCGTACACGACAATGAAAGCAGATGAATTGGATAATTTATATGAAGTTTTTCGACATATTGAAGAGGAAAAATTTGAGTCAAAACTAAACGCTGAAATTAAAAATAAGTTTGTACATCCTTTCAAATCATCGGATTTAATCAAGACAATTTCTTCAACAAAAGAAACTTTAGATGCAGCAAATTTCCCACTTGTAGGCTTTGTGTTGAATACATTTTTCTTGTGGCGATTACATTATTCGATCAAATTTGAAAATGAAATTCAAAAAACGGTTCATCAAATCAAACCTTGGTTAGATGAATTAGCCAAATTAGAAGCCTTCGTTTCATTTGCACTATTCAACGATAAACATACTTCATTTACATTTCCCGAAATCGTAGAAGAACCGTATGAATTAAAAATTATCAATGGTTTTCATCCTTTATTAGATGAAAAAATAGTTGTGAAAAATGATTTGGAAACCAATCGTCCAAACAATATTGCGATTATTACAGGTGCAAATATGGCTGGAAAAAGTACTTTTTTGAGAACAGTTGGAACAAATTTGGTTTTAGCGATGAATGGCGCAAAAGTGAGTGCAGAAAAAATGTCATTTTACCCAATGGATTTATTTACAAGTATCAGAACGGTTGATAATCTGTCATCTGGCGATTCTTATTTCAAAAATGAGATTAACAAATTGAAAATATTAATTGAACGTTTAGAAAATAATCAACCACAAATCATCATTTTAGATGAAATTTTAAAAGGAACAAATTCGGAAGATAAATTAATTGGTTCGCAGAAATTTTTAGAAAAATTAATCAAATCTCCCACAAAATTGATTGGTTTTATTGCGACACATGATTTGGAATTAACGAAAATGGAAAGTGAAAATCCGGATCATATTATTAATTATTGTTTCGAATTAAAAAACGTGGACAACAATTATTATTCGGATTATAAATTAAGAAAAGGCACAACCAAAATGATGAATGCCATTTTCTTAATGAAACAATTTAGAATTATTGATTAATCTTAAATTGTTAATTTAATTCTTTGATAAAATTCGCATCAATCGCATTAAAATCATCAACAATACAATTTGCTTTTGAAATATCTTGTTGTTTCGAATTTACACTTTTGTAACCCAAACAATACAAACTTGCTCGTAAAGCCGCTTCTACTCCATTTTTACTATCTTCGATAACAATACATTCGCTATGTTCGGACTTTGCTAAATCAGCGGCATGCAGAAAAATGGCTGGATCTGGTTTTGATTTCGGAAAGTTTTCGCCAGAAACTTTATGCGTAAAATATTGATTCAACTCAAAACGATTAAAAACACGATCGATTGTCGATTTTGAAGCCGATGAAGCCAAAATCAATTCAATTCCATTATTGTATAAATCTCTAATCAACCTCTCAACACCATCAATCAAATATAAATCTGGTTTTGTATCAAAAGCTTCATTAAAAATTGTACGTTTTCTCAAAACCAAATCGTTCACTTCATCTTTCAAATTGAATTTATCTTTCAAGATTTGATAAACATTTTTTGTCGATTGTCCTGTAAATGTGGCAAATAATTCTTCCGTAACCGGAATATTTAGTTCTTTATAATGTTCGAAATAAGCATATTTATGTACTGGTTCTGTATCGACGATTACGCCGTCCATATCGAAAATTACAGTTTTAATCATTATTATTTTGTTTCTACAAAATTAACTTTTTTAAGAAAATGATGTAAAAGTTTAAACTTTAGAATGATTTTAAATTAATCGATTATATTACTGATATAAAGGGTTATATCCGAAACCAAACAACAATACTTATGTTAAAACTTAACATTAAGATAACATTTGCACGCTTTTTGTAAAATTCTTGGCATAACAAAGTTAAAACTGAAAATTTGATAAAAATGAAAAAAGTATTATTAGTAGCTGTAATGGCATTAGGAATTTCTCAAGTAAATGCTCAAAACTATAAAAATGCTTTAGGTGTTGTTGTAGATTTAGGAGACGGAGAGACACTCGTAGGTCCACAATTCAAGCACTCTTTTGATGGTAAAAATGCGGGTAACGTACAAGTTATGTTTGGAGATAACATTACTGTTTTAGGTGCAGATTATACGTATAATCAACCTTTTTCTGGTGAAATGGATTAGGATGGTATGTTGGTGTTGGACCTCAATTATCTTTTGTAGATGGAGGTAAATTTGAGGACAAAACTTATTTTGCAATTCGTCCGCAAGCTGGTTTAGAATACAAAATTCCTTCTGCTCCATTGGCTTTACATTTTGATTGGAAACCATGGTGGAACTTAACAAACGATTCTAACTTCGAAGCTGGTCGTTTTTCTTTAGGATTTAAATACACATTTAACTAATCAAACGTTAAAAATATAGTAAGCCACTCACTTGAGTGGCTTTTTTTATAAGTAAAATCATAAAACATTGGCTTAAATTAATTTTATTCCTATAAATTAATCGCTATTTTTGAAAGATTTTGAATTTTATCTAAGACCAATTATAGATTAACACTATTATTTGATTATTCAAGATATAATTCCGAATTTTAACTTAGTATTAGATTTAATAACATTTATAAAAGATGAAACAATTAATTGGGACAGGAGTTGCTTTGGTTACGCCTTTTCAAGAAGATGGTACCGTAGATTATGCTGCATTAGAAAATTTAGTAAACTATAGTATCGATGGCGGTGTTGAGTATTTAGTTATTTTAGGAACTACTGCAGAAGCAGCAACACTTACAAAAGATGAAAAGAAACAGGTAATCGAAACAATAAAGAAGGCGAATGCTAATCGTGTTCCGATGGTTTTGGGTATTGGAGGTAACAATACGGCAGAAGTTATTAATGAATATCAAGAAACAGATTTGAGTGATTATATCGCAGTTCTTACGGTTTCTCCTTATTATAATAAGCCAAATCAAGAAGGGATGTATCAACATTATAAAGCGATTGCAGAAAGTACAGATGCCAACATTATTTTGTATAATGTTCCTGGTAGAACGGGTTCTAATATCTCAGCAGATACAACAATTCGTTTGGCAAATGAATTCAAAAATATTGTTGCGATTAAAGAAGCTTCACCAGATTTCTTACAATCAACAGATATTATTCGTAAAAACACACGCGAAGATTTCAATATTATTTCTGGTGATGATGAATTCGCTGTTCCAATGACTTTAGCTGGAGGTTCTGGTGTTATTTCTGTTATTGGACAAGGTGTTCCAACTGTTTTTACAGATATGATTCGCAAAGCAATCAACAAAGAAGTTGTTGCTGCTTACGAAGGTCATTACAAAGTTGTAGAAATTACACGTGCTATCTTCGAGGAAGGAAATCCTTGCGGAATAAAAGCTGTTTTAGATAACAAAGGCGTTTGTAAACCATTTACAAGATTACCTTTAGTTCCAGCATCAGCTAACTTGACAACAAAAATTAACCAATTATTATCAAACATCTAAAAAAATAAAGCTATGATAAAAGATACAATATTAGACGCATTAAACAAACAAATCAAATTAGAAGGAGATTCTTCTCAATTATATTTAGCTATGGCTTCCTGGGCAGAAGTGAAAGGTTTGGAAGGAACTGCAAATTTCTTGTACTCGCATGCAGACGAAGAACGTATGCATATGTTAAAATTAATTAAATTTATTAACGAAAGAGGCGGAAAAGCGTTTGTTCCACAAATTGAAGAACCAAAACAAGATTTCACAACATTGAAAGAAGTTTTTACTGCAATTTTAAACCACGAATGCTTTGTATCTGAATCAATTAACGAAATTGTAGGCTTAACATTAGAAGAAAGAGATTATTCAACTCACAATTTCTTGCAATGGTATGTTTCTGAGCAAATTGAAGAAGAAAAATTAGCAAGAAATATCTTAGATAAGCTAGAAATGATTGGATCTGACAAGGGAGGTTTATATCTATTTGATCGTGATATAGTTACATTAAGCGCAGACACAACAGCGGAATAAATCAAAACTTTGAGATTTTATTAAGAGGATAAGAAAAAAATATTTTATACTTTAGTCCTCAAATTTTATTAAATTTGCAGAATGTTTAAAAAACTAAGCTTAGTAGTTTTAATTGGCGCTTCTTTAGTGTCTTGTAACAAGACCTATAACAAAGCGATGAAAAGTACGGATAAAGACGAAATCTTTACATTGGCTACACAATTGTATCAAGATGGTAAATATGATTTGGCAAACGAATTGTATGAAAAAATTTCTACATCATTTGTAGGAACAGAAAAATCTGCGGACATTGCCTATAATATGGCACAAGGTAACTTTAACGAAAAAAGTTTCCGTTTAGCAGGACATCAATTCAAAAGCTTTGCAGGAGCTTATCCTATAGATAGCCGCGCAGAAGAAGCTTTGTTCAAATCGGCATTTTCTTATTACAAAGATTCGCCAAAATATGACTTGGATCAAACAAGTACATATACAGCAATCAGTGAGTTACAAGGGTTTATCAATTCGTATCCAGAATCAGCACACGTTGCAGAAGCGAATAATTATATTACAGAACTTAGACAAAAATTAGAATTAAAGTCTTTCGAAATTTCTAAAGTTTATTACAAAACAATGAAATACAAGGCTGCTGGAGTTTCTTTTGACAATATGGTTGATGAATATCCTGATTCTAAATTTCGTGAAGAAGCAATGATGTATTCATTACGTTCTAAAACAGAATTGGCATTAAATTTCTCTCGTATCGAAAACAAAGATTTACGTTTACAAGATGCCAGAACGCAATATCTTTTGTTAACAAGATATTATCCGCAAACAAAATTTAAAGCAGAAGCTGATAAATTGATGGAGAAAATCGACAAAGATATGGTTGAGACTAAAAAACAATTAGCTGATATAGAAGTAGCTAAAAAGAAATTTGAAGCTGATCAAGCTGAATTAAGCAAAGAGCAAAATAATAAATAATAGTAAAATATATAAAATTCTTTCATTATGAATTTCAAGGATATCGGTGCAGCACCAACAACACAAACTTATGATCGTAATAAAATCGATGAGAAAACAGGAAACTTATACGAATCGATTGTAATTATGGGTAAAAGAGCAGAACAAATCAACCAAGAAATGAAAACTGAATTAATTCAGAAATTGGATGAGTTTGCTGCACATACAGATTCTTTAGAAGAAGTTTTTGAAAATAGAGAGCAAATCGAAGTTTCAAAATTCTACGAAAGATTACCTAAACCGACTTCTATTGCGGTTAAGGAATGGTTAGACAATGACGTATATTACAGAAATCCAAATGAGGATAAATAATGTCTGTTTTACATAGTAAAAAAATTCTTTTGGCAGTTTCTGCCGGAATAGCGGCCTACAAAGCCGCTTTTCTTGTTAGAGGGCTAATCAAAAAAGGAGCTGATGTTAAAGTTATTATGACGCCAGAAGCTCAAAACTTCGTTACTCCACTTACACTTTCCACACTTTCTAAAAATCCTGTCGAATGGGAATTTTTCGGTGATAAAGGGGATTGGAATAATCATGTGGAATATGCTCTTTGGGCAGATTATATGATTATTGCGCCTTGCACAGCAAATACGTTGTCACATATGGCAGATGGGACATGTGATAATTTAGTTCTAGCAACTTATCTTTCAGCTAAATGTCCTGTATATTTTGCTCCAGCAATGGATTTGGATATGTACAAACATCCTTCAACTTTAGAAAATATTGCTAAATTAGAATCTTTCGGAAATATTTGTATTCCTGCTGAAGCTGGTGAATTAGCAAGTGGATTGGTTGGAGAAGGTAGAATGGCTGAACCTGAAAACATTATTGCGTTTTTGGAAAGTACAATCGAAGCTACTCTCCCACTTCACGGAAAAAAAGTAGTGGTTTCTGCTGGTCCTACATACGAAAACTTAGATCCTGTTCGTTTTATAGGTAATTATTCTTCTGGAAAAATGGGATTCGAGATTGCGAAAGCTGCTACTAATTTGGGTGCTAAAGTTACCTTGGTCAGTGGTCCAAGTCACGAATCTGTTACCGGTTTTCCTATCGATCGAATAAATGTTGTTTCTGCTCGTGATATGTACGAAGCGATGCACGCTAATTTTGCTGATGCTGATGTTGTTGTAATGTCGGCGGCTGTTGCAGATTATCGTCCAAAAGAAATGGCTGAGCAAAAAATTAAGAAAGAAAATGATGATAATTTAATTATCGAATTGGTGAAAAATCCTGATATTCTAAAATCGTTAGGCGAAATCAAAACACATCAATTATTGGTTGGTTTTGCGTTAGAAACGAATAACGAAGAAGAATATGCAAAGAAAAAATTAGCCAAAAAGAATCTTGATTTTATAGTTCTTAATTCGATGCAAGATAAAGAAGCTGGTTTTCAGAAGAATACAAACAAAATTACAATTATTGACAAAGATTTATCAATGCAACAATTTGATGCAAAATCAAAAACAGATGTTGCAAAAGATATTTTAAATGTCATTTTAAATAAGTTATAAAATTTATTATGAAGAAATTAGCCTCAATTTTCTTTTCGTCGTGTTTAGCTATTTCGGCTTTCTCGCAAAATATTATTGCAGATGTAAAAGTCGATTATTCTCAAGTTCAAGGATCTAACACACAGGTTTATCAAACTTTAGAAAGATCATTAAAAACATTTATTAATTCAACAAAATGGACAAATGATCGTTTAAAAACATACGAAAGAATTGAAGCTAGTTTCGTCATTAATATAATTGAACGAGAGGGAAACAGAATGAAAGGTACGATTTTAGTACAATCTCGTCGTCCTGTTTTTAACTCAACGTACTATACGCCTGTTCTTAATTTATCTGACGATAATTTTACGTTTCAATACCAAGAATCTGAAGAATTAATTTTCAATGATCGCAAATTCAGTGGAAAAAATTTGACAGATGTATTAACGTATTACATTTATTTAGTTTTGGGATATGATGCAGATACATTTGCGAAAGAAGGCGGAACAGAGTATTTCAAAATGGCGAAGAAAATTGCAGATTTCGGTCAAGCGAACAATAATTTCTCTGGTTGGAGCGAATTAGATGGAATAAAATCGCGTACAGCCTTAATTAACAATATTCTAAAATCGGATAATTCTACACTTCGAAATATTATCTATCAATATCATAGAAACGGTTTAGACATTATGTCTGAGAACGAAGTTCGTGGTAAAAATGCGATTGGAAATACTTTATTACAATTAGAATTTTACCAAAGAGGAAATTATTCTCAATTTTATCCTTTAGAACTTTTCTTAACAGCAAAAAATAGCGAAATTAGTCAAGTATTTTCAGGCGGACAGGTTTCTACGGTGAATATCGAGAAGCTGAAAGGAATTTTAAATTCAATCGCGCCAAAATATAACGACAATTATTGGAATAAATTGAAAAAGTAAATGTTAAAAACTCTTCGCGTTAATAATTTTGCCATTATCGATCAATTAGAGATTGATTTTCATCAAGGTATGACCACAATTACCGGTGAAACTGGTGCTGGAAAATCGATTTTGTTAGGTGCTTTAAAATTAGTTTTAGGCGAACGTGCCGATTTAAAAGCCTTGAAAAATATTGATGAAAAATGTATTATCGAAGCTGTTTTTGAAATTAAAAATCTTGAATTAAATGATTTTTTCGAAGAAAATGATTTGGATTATGAAGACGAATCTATTTTGAGAAGAGAGTTATTACCTTCTGGAAAATCGCGTGCTTTTATCAATGATACACCTGTTAAAGTCTCTATTTTGCAGGAATTATCAGAATTATTGATTGATATTCATTCTCAATTTAATACACCTAAAATTTTTGAAGCTGATTTTCAACTTTCGATGTTGGATATTTACGGAGAAAATAAAGACATATTGAAAGAATATAAGAAAGATTTTAACCATTATATTTCAACAAAGAAAAAGATAAAAGACGCTCAAAATTCGTTAGAAAATCAATCACAAGATTTAGAATATAAATTGCATTTGTGGGAAGAATTGAACAATGCTTCGCTAAAAAATGAGGAATTAGAACAATTAGAAATCGAGATAAAATCTTTGTCAAACGTAGAAGAAATTATTTCGACTTTGAATGAAACTTACCAATTTTTGGAACATCCAGAAATGGGAATCATTTCTCAATTGAATGAAGCAAGCAATAAATTGAATAAAATTTCGGATTATAATTCACAATATAATTCGATTTATGAGCGATTGATTTCATCAAAAATAGAATTGCAAGATATTTCGGGTGAAATGAGTAGTTTGATAGATTCGACAGAAATTAATCCTGAAAGATTACAAGAAATTACAGATCGTTATGATTTGATTCATAAATTATTGCGTAAACATAATGTGATTTCTGTTGAAGAATTAATTGTAAAACGTGACGAATTAGAAAGTCAAACTTCTGGTTTTGATAATTTAAGTGATTTAATTATTCACTTAAATAAAGAATTGAATTCAATCTCAGAAAAACTTGAAAAACAAGTGATTAAGATTAGAAAAAATAGATTTTCTTCTATTGAAATTATCCGAAAAAATATCTTGAATACGTTGTCACAATTGGGAATGGAAAATTCTCAATTAACGATTCAATTAAACGAAACAGCAGATTTTACAGCAACAGGAAAAGATGAAGTTTTGTTTTTATTCTCGGCAAATAAAGGAATGGAACCGCGTATTTTTGAAAAATCTGTTTCTGGTGGAGAACGCTCTCGATTGATGTTGGCAATTAAAAAATTATTGGCAACACATCAACATTTACCAACGTTGATTTTAGATGAAATTGATACAGGAATTTCGGGAAAAGTTGCAAATGAAACTGGGAAAGTAATGCAAACAATGGCTGAAAATATGCAGCTTTTAGTGATTACGCATTTGCCACAAGTTGCATCAAAAGGAAATTATCAGCTAAAAGTTTACAAAGAAGTTGTAGACGAAACAACGCAAACAAATGTGATTGAATTATCTCAACAACAACGCTTAGAGGAAATTGCGCAAATGATTTCTGGTTCAGAATTAACAGACGCGGCAATCAATCAAGCAAAAGAGTTAATGAATTTGAATTAAAATTCTAGATCATATAATATCAAAAAAGCTCGAGAAAATTCTCGAGCTTTTGTTTTATATAAATCTGAAATTATTTCGTTAATTTTTCCAACGAATATTCAATCATTGCATCAACTGCTTTATAAGAATCGGCACTAAATTCACCTAAAATTCTATTTGCAACAATTGCATTAATCGATAATGCTTCGTGTCCCATCATCGCTGATAATCCATAGATTGCAGAAGTTTCCATCTCGAAATTAGAGATTCTTAAACCTTCGTAATTAAAAGTTGTTAAACGCTCATTAATATCAGCTGGATTTGGTTGCAATCTCAAATAACGACCTTGAGGTCCGTAAAAACCACAAGCTGTAGCCGTTACTCCTTGAATCGTTTTTTCAGAAGCCAATTTATCTAACAACAAATCAGATCCTTTTACTAAATATGGACGTGCCTTATTTGGCGACCAATCAACATGTTTGATAAAAGCATCTTCTACCTCTTTATTCATAACCGATTCGCTCCCAACATAATAATGTAAAAGTCCATCTAAACCTAAACCGTGAGAACCAATAACGAAACTATCAACAGGAATATCTGCCTGTAAAGCTCCAGAAGTTCCCATACGAACAAATGATAATTTTCTGAAATCTTTTTTGATCTCACCAGTTTCTAAATCGATGTTAGCCAAAGCGTCTAACTCAGATAAAACGATATCAATATTATCCGTACCCATACCAGTCGAAATAACTGTTAAACGTTTACCATTCAACGTTCCTGTATGCGTTACAATTTCTCTTTTGCTTGCTGTGTGCTCGATTGTATCAAAATGTCTTGAAACTTTTTCGACACGATTCGGATCACCAACAGTTATAATAGTATCTGCTAAATGTTCTGGTCTTATATTACAATGGTAAACACTTCCGTCTGCATTTAAAACTAATTCTGATGCTGCTTTACTCATGATTTTATAATTAAAAATAAGAGAACAATATACAATTTTTATCAGTAATAATTGTAAAGAAATTATTAACCACCTACTCTTTTCACTTTAAATCCTTTATCTTTCAAAAAGGCCATAATCTTATCGCGATAATCTCCTTGAATGATGATTTGTTCGTCTTTAAAACTCCCTCCAACACCCAAAAATTGCTTAATTTCTTTTGCTAAAAGTTTGAAATCTTCTGTTTCTCCTTCGTAACCTTCTATTATTGTATTTACTTTCCCTTTTCGTTTCTCAAACTTACAAATTAAGGGTTCTTTCTGAATCCATAACTCATGTTGTTCTTCGTTTGATACTTCTTCTGGCTCAGGTATATGATCAGGAAAAAGATTTTTTAATTGATCTTGTAAATCCATTTTTTAACTTCATTTATTACATTTCAAAATTACAAAATATTAGTTAAATCAATTCAAACACTAACAGATTAACAATAATCGATATTCATCTTTATTTTCTTTCGGTGCGCGATGTACGCAAGGCAAAACTTTTTGTTCTGGATGATCAACTGCCAATCGCCAAAGATTTCCTAATCCTAAATTAATTGGTTCTACACCTGGACGAATTTGATAATGCAAATCAAAGAAATATTCTTTCAGAAAATCTTCAAATCCATCAATATGTCCATCATATAATTTGAATAAATTTTCTCTAATTTCAGGAATCAAAATTTTTTGTTCAACATCTTCATTCGCAACAATATCACTGGAAGCGCCATAGTAAGTACACAAAAAAGTATCCGTAGGAATTGGTGAACGATCAACATGAAATGAATAAACATCTGTTGAAATAAAATCAAATTCAGTATCACGTTCGTAGCATTTTAGTAAGTTTAAAGTTGGCGAAGCGCCAAAAACAGTTAATTGTTGTAAATCATTAATCAAAATATTTCTCGCTTTAATTCCTTCTTTAGATAAATCTAAATCATTCAAATCATCAATAGAAACAACAGTAATATCATCTTTTAAAATCAATTGATTCACAATTTCCTCAAAATCACCTTCCAAATTTCGTTGCCAATTTATCGCATTATTTTTCCCAGAAAAAGCTGTATATACAAGTTCATCAAACGAAGAAACAACTAAAACTTGTTGTTGATTAGAATTATTTTGAGCAATCATATAACCGCAAAATTACTATTTATCGAAAAATAATTCAGCCTAAAAATTAAATTATTCCGAATGCAAATTCTCCTTTACAAAAGTTGTATTTTTACCAAAGATTAAAAGACAATGGAAAAAGAAATTATCACCAAAACATTTACATATAAAGGCCACACCAAAACTTTTAGCGCAGAAGTGCAACCTTTACCACCTTTCAATCCAGAAACTATGGATCGCGTGAAGTATGAGGAAACCAAAGAAGCCCATTATATGCTTGCCGAAGCGGAAGTTTATAACCAGAAAACAGAATGGTTTTTTAAAATTGAACAAGAATTGCAAAAATAATGAAACGACACTTACGCTAAGTGTCGTTTTTTGTTTAAGTTTAATCCACAAAATTAAAACATGAAACAAATTACTCTAGCATTATTTACACTTATTACGCTTTCGGCTTGTACTTCTAGCAAGACGGTTTTTCGTAAAAAATGGACAAAGAAACAAGCACCAGAAAATTTTGTTGCTCGATTTGAAACAACAAAAGGAAATATTGATATCGAAGTTGAAAGAAAATTATCGCCAAAAGCTGTTGATCGTTTTTATCAATTGGTTAAGTACAATTTTTTCGAAGATGGTACTTTTTATCGCGTTGTTCCGAATTTTGTTGCACAATTTGGAAATACTGACACAATTGTTTCAAATCAATGGAAAAAGTTTATTGTAGAAGATGAACCTGTTATTGCTGGAAATAGTAAAGGAGCTTTGAGTTTTGCGCGCGCAGGAAAAAACTCAAGAGATTTGGATTTGTTTATTAATCTGAAAGATAATCATCGTTTGGATACAATCAATTCCAATGATGTAGTAGGTTTTCCAAGTTTTGGAAAAGTGGTGAACGGAATGAATGTTGTAGAAAGTTTGTATGATGGTTACGCTGGACAAACAATGGAAGATGAAGAAATTTTTAACAGCACAAAATTAATGCGCGAAAGATATCCAAAGCTTGACAGAATATTGAATGCAAAAATCATTAAACTGAAAAAGAAAAACAAGTAAAACAATGTAACATAAAGTTTTAACATGACACAAAAATCAATTTAAATGTTTTGGCATGTACTTTGTAATACATAATACGTTTTTAAAACATATTTTGTGAAATGAAAAAATCAAAATTCTTTAAAGTCGCTGGAGAAGCAGCAATGGCAGCTCAAAAAGACAAATCTTTTTTTGAAAAAGTAAAGGCTTTTTTCAATATGTTAGGTGATTACAAAAAAGGAAGTTATAAACCTGACAACATGAATTTATTTCTTGGATTTGTAGCAACTTTATACATTATTTCTCCTATTGATATTATTCCAGAAGCGCTATTTGGACCTTTTGGTTTGATAGATGATTTTGGGATTTTACTTTTTGGAATGAAATATTTCAACAAAGAAATTATTAAATATCTTGCATGGAGAGATACGCAAAGAGCCTATGCAAATGTTGAACNNAATTATTGAGTAGCAATAAATTAAATAGCTATAAAAAATCCGATTGAATTTTCAGTCGGATTTTTTATTTTTAGATTATTCAAAAAATGCTCTCTTTCTCATAAATAAAATTTATTATCTGACGATTATTCATTAGATTTGAGCAATACAATACTAAAAACTAAAACACCTGAATAATGGTAATTATTAATAATTTCGATGAATACAAAGCTTTCGAAGGTAAAGAAATCGGTAAATCTGACTGGCATATAATAAATCAAGAACAAATCAATCGCTTTGCTGATGCAACTTTAGATCATCAATGGATTCATACAGATCCTGAAAAAGCAGCTAACGAAGGACCTTTCAAAAAAACAATAGCGCATGGTTATTTAACGCTATCTTTAATTCCACATTTGTGGGATCAAATTGCGGAAGTGCGCAACATCAAAATGTTAATCAATTATGGAATTGAAAATTTGAGATTTGGACAAGCTGTTTTGGTTGATAGTGAGGTAAGATTAACTGCAAAATTGAAATCTATTACTAATTTGAGAGGAATTGCAAAAGTTGTCATCGAAGCAAATTTAGAAATTAAAGATAATCCGAAACCTGCTTATACGGCTGATGTGGTTTTCCTTTACCACTTTAATGATTAATTAAAGATCAATATAATTTACAAAGCTTCTATTTTTTATAGAAGCTTTTTCTTTTCATAAAATATCGAAGTATCTTGCGCTCGATTTCATATAACATGCAAAAAATTCAAAATAATAAAACCTTAATTTCTATTGTTGGACCAACTGCAATTGGTAAAACCAATTTGGCAATAGAAGTTGCAAAACATTTTCAATCCGAAATTATTTCTTGTGATAGTCGTCAATTTTTCAAAGAAATGAAGATAGGAACTGCTGTTCCTTCTGAGGAAGAATTGACTGAAGTGAAGCATCATTTTATTCAAAATATTTCTATTCACGAAAAATATTCGGTTGGTGATTTTGAGCGTGATGGCTTAGCTTTTTTGAATAATTATTTCAAAACAAATGACATTTGCGTCATGGTTGGTGGATCTGGTTTATATGAAAAAGCGATCACAGTTGGCTTTGACGAATTTCCTGATGTTAATCCTAAAATTAGAGAAGATTTGAATAATGAGCTTGCTGAATTTGGAATTGAAAAATTGCAAAAAGAATTGCAAGAAGTCGATCCAAAGTATTTTGAAGAAGTTGATATTTTCAATAAACAGCGTGTAACACGTGCTTTAGAAATTTTTAGATCTTCGGGTTTACCTTTCTCTAACTTCAGAAATCAAGATTTGAACAAACGTCCATTTAACATAATTAAAATCGGTTTAGAACTTCCTCGCGAAGAAATGTACGACCGAATCAATCGTCGAGTTGATATTATGATGAACGAAGGTTTATTAAATGAAGCAAAAAATTTATTTCCTTTAAAAGATTTGAATGCTTTGCAAACTGTTGGTTATCGAGAATTGTTCGACTTTTTTGAAGAGAAAATTACATTGGATTTTGCAATAGAAGAAATCAAAAAGAATACAAGACGTTTTGCAAAACGTCAAATGACATGGTTCAAAAAAGATGAAACTGTCAATTGGTTTTCTCCTTTCGAACAAGAAAATATCATTAATTTTATATCGAACAAAATATAAATTATGGAAAATTTTGTTGCCATCGATTTCGAAACTGCAAACAATTATCGTAATTCTGCTTGCGCGGTTGGAATTGTAACTGTGACAGATAATGTGATTACAGACGAGTATTACACGTTAATTCAACCACCACAAAATCAATATAATTATCATAATATTTTGGTTCATGGAATTCGTCCCGAAGACACAATTGATGCACCAAGTTTTGAAGACGTCTATTTTGAAATCAAACATCGTTTACAAAATCAGCTTGTTGTTGCACATAACGAATCGTTTGATCGTTCTGTTTTGAAGAATACAATGGAGTTTTATAGCCTCAATTACTCTCAACTTAACCTTGCCGAAAAGTGGGAATGTACATACAGAATTTTCAAACAGAAAGGAATTGTTCCTACAAAATTATCCGATTGTGCTCGCCGATTTAATCTTCAACTCAACCATCATGAAGCTTTATCTGATGCAAAAGTTTGTGCTCAATTATACTTATTAAAATAGTTTTTACTAAAAATTTATCTGATTAATCGTTTAAAAATAATTTTTACAAAAATTACAATAAATTCACATTCAGTAATATAACCATTTACAAATATTTGTAAGTATTTACAATTATTTACAAGTATTTAAAATTGATTAATAACAACTTTAATAATTCACTTTTCTAAGAAAATTTAATAAAGCAAAAATTCTATTCTAAATAAGTTGATTTTATGAAATGAATTGAGAATGCAAAATTTTGAAAATTAACTTTCAAAATTTTATAAAATGAAGTTTAAACTGAAATTTAGTTCTGATAAACCTTTACAAGTTGAAAAAAAAATTAATAATTTAAAAAATTGATTTCAATTGGATTTTTATCGAAGAAGTAAAATAATCACATTATGTATTTAACATAATAAAGAGGGTTACTCTGGGAACATTAATTTCAAAATTGAAAAATTGATTCCTCCCCTACTCTTTTTAAAAACATAAAAAAAGGTTGCATTTGCAACCTTTTCTTATAACATAATAACGCCTTCTATCTTCGAAACTTCTTTGTAATAATTGATTACTGTATCCGCATCAATCACATAAAGTTTAATCGAAATAGATGTATATTTTCTATTTTTTGAAGCTTTGTAATCAAATTCAGCATTCGTTCCTGCAAAAATATCTTTGATTTTTTTCATCGTTTCTTCACTTGAAGGATAAATGAATTTGAACAAATAATCTGTTGGAAATTTTTGTACATCATCTAATCTTTCTTTGAATTTTGCATAAAAATCTTGCTCATTGTGAGAGCTATCTGGTATTTCTTCGAATGTATAATCTCTATTTGTGTCCATATCTATTATTTTTTTGTTACAATGTCAAAAACAATACCACTTCACATTATTGATAAAATATAGAATTAATAAGACATTTTGACATATTATAAATCTTATAATTTCAATCTCATCATATAATCTATTTGTTCATCATCACCAAGTCTGAAAATATGTTGATCGAATTTTTCGAAACCATTCTTTAAATAGAAATTAATCGCTGAAATATTCTTTTCCTTCTGTAATGTGTTTTTCTTCAACTCTTTTTATTGTAATTTCTTCGTTCATTAATGCGAAACAAATTTTAATCCTACAATTGAACTAATTAATGTAAAAATAAAGAATATTCTCCAAAAATTAGCAGGTTCTTTGAATACAAAAATTCCGATTAAAACTGTTCCAACAGCACCAATTCCAGTCCAAACAGCATAAGCAGTTCCCAAAGGTAAAGTTTGTGTTGCTTTGATTAACAATGCCATACTTACGACCAAACACACTGCGAAAGCGCCGTACCACATATACATTTCTGAGCCTGTTGTTTCTTTGGCTTTTCCTAAAGACGATGTAAATCCGATCTCGAATAATCCTCCTAAAATCAATAAAATCCAATTCATTTTGTTAATATTTTGATGCAAAGATGAATTAGAAAAAAATAGTATTTTTTTACAAATGTTAAAAAATTATTCGCTTAAATTTCGGCGCGAATTCTACTTAATGTCACTTGGGAAATCCCTAAATACGACGCGATATAACCTAATTGCACACGATTAATCAAACTTGGATTTTCTTCTAACAATTTTTTATAACGATCAATCGCCGTTCCCAGTTGCCTAGAAATAAAACGCTCTTCAGTTTTTATCAATTCAATTTCAGCAAGTTTTCTTCCCCAATTTGCAATCTCTAAATTAGTTGCATAAAATAACTGTAAATCAGAAGATTTAATTTCATATAACTCGCAATCTTCCATCAATTCAATTGTTTCGTAACTAATTTTATTTTCGACATAACTTCGCATCGATAAAATCAAATCGCCTTCTTTCCCAAACCAAAACGTAATTTCTTTTCCATCATCAATTATATACGCGCGAACAATTCCTTTTTTGATGAAATATAGCTTTTTTTCAACTTTATCGGCATCAATAAGCGTGGTGTTTTTTGGTAATTGAATCAGTTGCATTTTATCTGCAATCAATTGAATAGACTGCGAGGAAAGTGGTGAAATTTGATCTAAGATTTGTTCTATTTCCATTATTGAAACTTGTCTAGTAAAAGTAAACAAAAAACTCAACCTAAAATAGGCTGAGTCATTCAAATTAAATTAACACCTGAAATCTACTTTGCATGTAGACCGCATTCTTTTTTACTATTATCTTCCCACCACCATCTACCAGCACGAAAATCATCGCCTTCGTTTATAGCACGTGTGCAAGGAGCACAACCAATACTTATGAAGCCCTTATCGTGTAGTGGGTTATAAGGAACTCTATTTTCTTTCAAATACTCAAAACAATTCTCTGTTGTAAAATCAATCAATGGATTGAATTTGAATAATTGTTTTTCTTCATCAAACTCTATTTCGAGCATATCATGTCGATTATTCGATTGCTCTGCGCGCAAACCTGTAATCCAAACTGATGCTTCTTTTAATGCACGATTCAGAGGAATTACTTTTCTGATATAGCAACATTGTTTTCTCAAATCAACCGAATCATAAAAAGGATTAATTCCATTTTCTTCAACAAATTTTTCTAACTCCTCTGTTGGGGGATAAAATGGTTTAATCTTGGTTTGATATTTCAATTCCGTTTTGTTCCACGTATTGTACGTTTCCTGAAAAACACGTCCTGTATCTAAAGTGAATATCTCAATATTATCTAATTTTTGACTCAAAATAGCATGAGAAATAACTTGATCTTCGAAACCAAAACTTGTCGAAAAAACTATCTTTTCTTTAACGTTATTATTCAAAAACAATAATTTTTCTTCTAAACTTGACTGTGCTATTACTTCCTCTAATATTTCTTTTAGTTGATTCATTTTGCATATATAACCTCTATAGTTTTTATAGAGTAATTATTTTTAACAAAATTATAAATTCCAACTTTCTAAACAAAACTAATCTCGATTAATTTTATAGATTTAATGCAATATAGAATCAATAAATTATATAAGCAAATTTTATTTATACTTAAATCATCTACGAGAATAAATTATCATATTCATAAAAAAGAAGAAAATCAGTCCAAATTGGTATTAAATAGAGGTTTTTGAAGAGTTCAAATTATTAATTATCTCAAAAATCAATATAATTATTAAGATAAAAACATTTAAAATATCATAAAAATAAAATCTATCTAATCATCTTCGAGAAAAAATTATGAATATCATAAAACAAAAAAGTCAAACTTTACAAAGTTTGACTTTTTTGTTTATATTTTTTGTAATGATAAATTAGAACAAAAATGGATGAAAATAACCAAATCCAATAACCAAAAAGTGGTAAATCATATTCATGTATTTGTAAAATATCTAATCTTGACAAATGATTAATTCCGTATAATGACATTTGAATAACAGCGATAATACCTAATATTAATCCTATTTTTTTCTTATAAAAAATCCAAGATAATAATAATGTAAAGTTCCCTAACCAACATATAAAATCAATTGGCAACTCTGATATCGTTATATATCCTAATATTAGATATGCAATTCCTAAATATTCTGTTCTAGAATTTCCAGAATAATATTCAATAAAATCAATACTTCTTAATAAGTGAACAGGCAAAATTAAACTTACCAAATAAGTTAAAATACTTACATATAAAAACAGATTATTTTTCCAATTTAGCTTCAAATTCTTCTATTTGTTTTTCCAATTTTTTATTCGCTTTTTTCAATTTGTTTTGAGGGCTAAACATCGCATAAACCAGCAAACCTACTCCTACTCCCACAACAGCTCCAATTTTTTCGTTCTTATTAATTGCCTTCGAAATTGCGATTCCTGCTGCTGCTCCAGTTGTTACGATAGAAACTGTATTTTCAAAACCTTTCGATTTTGTGTCCAAAACTTCCAATAAATTATTCATAGTTGATTATTTTTTTCAATAAACGTTGCAATAAATATTCCTAAATATAAATCATTCCAAATTATTTTAAAAATTGTTCGTATTAATTCAAGTGTTTATCTTTGTTCGGTAACATTTTTAGAATGGAAATACAAGACAAAATTTTAGCGCTTCGAGAAGAGCTTACTCAGCATAATTACAATTATTACGTTTTAGATAATCCGACAATTTCTGATTTCGAATTTGATTTGAAACTGAAAGAATTGAAACGATTAGAAGACGAAAATCCTATCTTTTTTGATGTCAATTCCCCTACACAACGCGTTGGTGGAATGGTTACAAAAAATTTCCCGACGATTACACACGAATTTAGAATGTATTCGTTAGACAATTCATATTCAGTTGAAGATTTGCAAGATTGGGAAAAACGAATTGAGAAAACGTTAGGTGAAAAAGTAGAATTTGTTTGTGAATTGAAATATGATGGTGCTTCGATTTCTATTTTGTACGAAAACGGTGAATTGACGCAGGCTGTAACGCGTGGAGATGGAACACAAGGTGATGAAATCACGAATAATATTCGTACGATACAATCTGTTCCATTGAAATTGAAAGGAAATTATCCTGAGCGTTTTTATATGCGTGGCGAAATTACAATTCCGCTCAATAAATTTGCTTCAATTAATGAAGAACGCGCTAATAATGGTTTAGAATTGTATTCAAATCCTCGAAATACCGCTTCTGGATCATTAAAATTACAAGATAATACCGAAGTTGCGAAACGTGGTTTA
>NZ_DLJI01000041.1:48257-110145 GCF_002484185.1 Empedobacter sp. UBA7620
TACAATGTTTTCCGTATTATTTTATCGGAAATAATTTGCCTTATTCTACGCAATGGGAAATGCTACAAGCCGCTGATGAATTAGGATTTAAGATTCCGCATACGTCAAAATTATGTACTTCTTTGGAAGAAGTTTTGGCTTTTGTTGATCATTGGGATATCGAACGCAAAAATTTACCTTACGAAACGGACGGAATTGTGATCAAAGTGAATTCTTTTTCGCAACAAGATGAATTAGGTTATACTGCGAAATCTCCACGTTGGGCAATGGCATATAAATTCAAAGCTGAAGCTGCCGAAACCGAATTATTGAGCATCGATTATCAAGTTGGTCGTACTGGAGCGATTACGCCTGTTGCGAATCTTGCGCCTGTTTCTTTGGCTGGAACAATCGTAAAACGTGCTTCTGTCCACAACGAAGATATCATCAAAAAGTTGGATATCCGCATTGGTGATATGGTTTATGTGGAAAAAGGTGGCGAAATTATTCCGAAAATTGTCGGTGTTAATACTGATGTTCGTCAACCTGGAACGGAAGAAATCGAATTCATTAAAAATTGTCCTTCTTGCGGAACAGAATTAATTCGTAACGAAGGCGAAGCGCAACATTATTGTCCAAATGAGAATGGTTGCGAACCGCAAATTATTGGAAAATTAGAACATTTTGTTTCTCGAAAAGCAATGGATATTGAGAGTATTGGTGGCGAAACAGCGGTTTTGTTACACAAAGCAAATTTGTTAAATAACATTGCTGATTTTTATACTTTACAAAAAGAAGATATTTTGCCTTTAGAAAGAATGGCTGAAAAATCTGCTCAAAATATTATTAATTCTGTCGAAAAATCTAAAGAGCAACCTTTCGAAAAGGTATTGTATGCGATTGGAATTCGTCATGTTGGTGAAACGGTTGCAAAAAAATTAGTCAAACATTTTCAAACTATTGATCGTTTGATGAATGCTACAATGGAAGAATTGGTTTCTGTAACGGATGTTGGAGAAAAAATTGCAATTTCGATTAAGGAATATTTTAAAGAAGAACAACATCAGATTTTGATTCAACGTTTACGCGATTATGGATTGAATTTCGAGATTGGCGAAGAAGCAAAACCTTTGTCAGATTCTTTGGAAGGCAAAACGTTTTTGTTTACAGGAACTTTGACTAAATTCAATCGTACTGATGCACAAAAAATGGTGGAAGATCATGGCGGGAAAAATATTTCTGCAGTTTCTAAAAACTTAAATTTCTTGGTTGCTGGCGATAAAGCTGGAAGTAAATTGAAAAAAGCAGAAGAAATTGGAACAGTTGTCGTGTTGACAGAAGACGAATTTTTAAATATGATTAACGGCTAATGGAATCAGGATTAATTGCTGTCATTATATTCGGAATTGTATTATTGATTTTGATTCCATTTATCTATTATGGATTGCGAATGGCAGGCTACAACAAATCTGCAATGATAGTTTCACTTGCGATATTTTTTATTGTGATGATTCCGATGGTGAAATATGGTTACAGAAGTCAAATGTATTCTAATGATGATTTGAAAACCGATTTACACCAAGCTGGAATTGGGTTTAAAGGAAATCTAAAAATTGTTTCGACAGATATTTCTGGAATTAAAAACATGAAACAAGAAACAGTTTTGATTATGGATTCTGCCGATGTCAATACCATTATTAATAGAATAGAAACTGATCCACGTTTCAAAATTTCTCCAGAAACACTGAGTTTGAAAGAAGAATTAGGCTCGAATGCAAAACATAGAACCAATAGAAATTATCGTTTCAAAGATAATTTTATTTTAGAAACTTACGGAATGTCTGATGATTACACGATTCGATATTCGGAACTGAAATTTAGAAAAGGAAATGACACAGTTTTCTTCAAAAAAGAAGAAGTGTATTAAAAAGATAAAATCCGTCAATTGACGGATTTTTTTATTCAAGATTATTTATTTCTGAGATATTAAAACTATGACTTTTTGAATTTTCAATTTTCCTTTTAATAATAGTGGAATCTACTTTCAATGTGTCAAAATTGAATGTTCGAGGTTCTAAATAATATAATTCTAAAATGGAATCTTTTCTATTTATTGTTCCAAATTTATATTGTTTATTAGTAATAGTATCAAAATATATTGTGTCATTTTTCAGATAGTATTTACCAATTTCTCGTGATGGGAAAAAGCAAAACGAATTTACAATATAAATACTATCTGATTTAAAATGATAGCTGATACCGCAACTTGCTGTTCCTTCACTAAAAGCAAATAATTTATCCTTACCATAAATTGTATTATCAGTAATTATTCCTGATGGATATAGAAAAATTAAAGTCAAAACAATAATGCTAATAAAGACAGGTATTCCTTTTTTGAAATTTCTTTCATCATCATCAAAATATTTATACAACTTTAGTATTGTAGAAATAATTAATCCTATGAATAAAATAAGTTCTATTAAATATAAAACAATCGCGAAAATTCCAGTTTCATGAATCCAAAAATGTTGTGTATTAATTAATAGAAACAATAACACTAAAGAACAAGAATGATACGGATATAGTTTGAACATAAAACAAGTTAATCAAATTGTAATATAACTATTATAAATCATTTATTTAGAATTATTTTTCATCTTAATTAATTCATCAAATTCAACTAAAGTATTTTCACTTTCAGTCTTATAATTTTTAGATTTTCCTATAAAAAGAATCAATTTTCTATCTTCAAAATAATAACGAAATTCTTCAATTTTCGATTTTTTATCATTAAATTCTTTCCAATACAAAGGAAAATTATAAGTTGTATCTTGTTCAAAAACGAAAGACAATTTATTATTCAACAAATAATACTCAGCCAAATATTGACCAGATTCTCCAAATTTTCGTACCACAATTTTTTCTAATTTATCGTTCAAAAAATAATAATTTATAAAACCACCTTCCGTAGAATCATCAGTTTCAACTTCTTTTATTTTTGTCCAATTTTTAATCGAATTAATTCGACTAAAATTTGCTCTGATTACTTTAATTTCTTCACTTTTAACTTTGTCATTTTTCTGAGCAAAAGAAGTCATCACAGAAAATGTAACAAGTACGAAAAAGAATATTATTTTTTTCATCTAAATCAATATTTTATATAAACTATATGAGTAAAATTAGAGTGTTTATTTTCGATATATTTTTACAAATCCTTTTATTAAACTAAATACACCGATTATAAATCCCATAATGATAAAAAGAAATCCAACTAGTAAAAAATATACAGCATAATCGTTTTTGTTATAATCCAAATTATAGCCATATCCAGTCGAGAATATTCCTATAATAAAAACACAGAGCGAACAGATAAAAAGTTTTGTATATCGATTTTGTTTGAGCATCATTAAATATTTCCATAAAATTCAATAAAATATACTAATTTTCAATCAATAATAATAGTGAATTTTATGCAATTTAGAGTCGCTCGACATATCAATCAACTCAAAGAAATAAAAGATTTCTATATTAAAGTTTTGAATTTTGAAATCCTTGGAGAATTTCAAAATCACAATGGTTATGATGGTATTTTTATTGGAAAACCAGATTTAAGCTGGCATTTAGAATTTACAACAACTCACGAAAATATCGATCATCACTTTGATGAGGATGATTGTTTGGTATTTTATCCAACGACACAACAAGAATATGACGAAATAATTGAGCGTTTAGAACTTCATCATATCAAACCAATAAAATCTAAAAATCCATATTGGAATGATAACGGAATTTCATTCTTAGATCCTGATGGATTTGTTGTCATTGTCTCATCTATTAGAATTAAATAATTGAAAAAATATATCTGCTTCATATTTCCATTTTTCATCTTCAGTTGTAAAGATGAAAATTCAACGAATTCTAAAAATCATCAAGATTCAATTCAAAAAATTGTTGAGAAAGAAAGTTTTATCAACGAAAAAGAGAATAAAATAATTGATCGATATTCCGTACCAAAAGGTTTTCAAAGAGAAAATTATAATCAAAATGAATTCGGCTATTTTCTACAACATTTGCAATTAAAAGACTTTGGAACACTTGTAAAATATTATAATGGAAAAGAAAAACCTGAAAATAATGTGTACAATGCGGTGATTGATTTACCGATTGGAAACAAAGATTTACATCAATGTGCAGATGCAACAATGCGTTTGAGAGCTGATTATCTCTACCAACAAAAGCGTTATGATGAAATCTCTTTCAACTTTTTATCGGACGGAAAACCACGCAAATTTACTGATTTTGCAAATGGAGATTATTCACCAGAAAATTATTGGAAATATTTAGAAAATGTGTTCAGTTATGCGAATACAGCTTCTTTGAAAAGTCAATTGAAATCGGTGAATTTTGAACAGATAAAAATTGGAGATATTCTTTTGCAACAAGGAAATCCTTATGGACACGCGATTATGGTAGTCGATTTAGCAAAGAATAAACAAGGTGAAAAAATTGTTTTACTTGCTCAAAGTTATATGCCTGCGCAAGAAATTCAGATTCTTAATAATCCGATGGATAAAAAATTAAATCCTTGGTATAAAGTGCAACAAGGTAAAATTAAAACTCCAGAATGGTTGTTTACAAGTGATGATTGGAAAACGTGGTAAAAAAATAAGAACTCGAAAGTATTTCGAGTTCTTAAAATCATCTTATTTTTTCATTAATAAATAATTTTCTAATTTACTTTCTCCACTAATTGAAATAAAATAAATTCCTTTTTGAAGTTTCGAAATATTAATATTTTCTTTTTCTTTATTTGATTCTATTTTTAATACTTCTTTACCTATAGAATTTTTTATCAAAATTGTATTTTTTCCACTTAAAGGTTGAATATTTATATAATCTGTAGCAGGATTAGGAGCGATTGTAATATTCTTAATATTTTGATCCTGTTTTTTTGAATTTATTTTGCTTAAATTAATGTCACCATTATAATTTTTATCTAAGATAGATAATCCTTCATCAAATGTATTTGAAAGAATTGCATTCATATAATAAGAAGGTTCTTTTATACCTAAAGTGAAATTATTCAATAAATTACCATTCTGATCTAAATAAAGTGCTTCAATCTTACTTTCATTATTACTTTCAAAAATACCTCCGAATACAATTTTATTATTATCTTCAAATATATTGCTAGGGTTAAATTTAACAGATGAATAACCAGTGTCAAATGATTTTATCCATTGTTGATTTCCATTCTTATCATATTTATTTACTTCTGCTTTACCTTCTAAAGATGTTGTTAATGTAATACAACCACCATCTTTACTTTCTGTAACAATAACTTTATTAATTTCTGGATGTATTCCTGCTGTGACTTTACTCCAAATAATATCTCCTTTATTTGACAATTTAACAGTCCATTCTAAATTAGTAGGATTTACTTGTGAACTATTATAAATATATCCACTAAAAAAGATATCACCATTTTTTGATGAAGATATTGAAGTTATCGCATTATCATCAGCATCCCCTATTACTTTCTCCCATACTTTTTGTCCCTTCTTATTAACTTTCATCAAATAAACTTTCACCTTTTCATATTGCGAATCTACTTTTTGTCCTGCTAATAAATAGCTATTATCATTTGTTAAAACTACACTAGTTAAAGTAATATCATTAGTAACATTTATTGGCAAACTAGAAATTAAATGACCATCAAGATTGTATCTGTAAATATTAAAATTTTGAGATGAATTTTGATTTAATGGAGTGCTTAAAGTAAATAATTCATTATTGGTAATTACAAAATCTAGATACCGCAAATTGTCTTGTTTTTTAGTCCACTCTAAATTTCCATTTGCACTTACTTTTGTCAAAATACCATATTGTACAGGATTTCCATCTGGACCAAACCTTTCACTATAAAACTGATTAAAATAAAAGGATTTATTGGTTTGAGATTGATAAATTTTTGTAAATTCTAATTGATTAAATATAGATTCATCAATTTTTTTTTACCCATTCAATCGACTGATTTTGAGCTATAGCATTTATAGATACAATTGTAATTAAAGAAAATAAAACTTGTTTCATAATAATATTTTTAGGCTTTAATCAAATATAAAATTTATAATCATTAATAAACGTTTTTAAGTATTTATTACAACGTCTATATTAAATTGAGTTAAAATTTAATGAAGAATAAATCTTAATTTTACACCAAATTAATCGCCGTGAATCGAGAAGAAATAGGAAATCAACTGCTAAATGAAGTTTTAAACATTCAACTTGCCAATAAACCAATCAATTCTAAATATTTAGATTTAAAACGTTTGGTTGAAAATATTGCGTTTGAGTTGACAAAAAACGAAGCCTTACAGTTTTCTAACTTTTTCTCGAAACTATCTTTTATCTGTAATCAATATCAAGTTTCAACTAAAATTCATTCGTTTCGTAAAACGGCTCAACGAATTCTGAGCGAGAAATACGAACCGACAGAACACGAATATTTTACACATTATAAATATGTTGCGGATTTTATTTCCTCGATATATGAAGTAATGATTCCGGCAGAAATTATTTATTATTTTCCTGAAAAAGAATTTTATACCAACAAAATTCTTACTCGAAATCGAGTAAAAAAATTGCGTGTTCAAGTGATTGAAATCAAGCGAGATTGTTTGATTTGCGATCATGAAGACAATGAAACAGAAGAAAATATTACAGTTCAAATTGATGAAGATGGTGTAAACGAAAACTTTACTTCTATTGAGGATTTTTGGATTGGTGCGCAATTAAATTTAGTCAATTCGACGATTGATGAAGAAGGAATTTATCATCCACGTTTTATCATTCTCGAACCTGATTATTTGGTTGATATTTCGGCAATTGCTGAATGTTTTCAAGATTATGGAACTTCCGAATTACATTATATTCAGAAAAAATTTGAAGAAGCGCCAAACAGCAAACATATTCGATTAGGAAATTTTGCCAATTCAGTTGTCGATCATTTTTCAACGGAAAACATTGAAAATACTGATTTTAATGAGATTTTTAAGAATGATTTTAAAAATTACCCATTAGAATATACGGCTTGCAACGATTTGACGAATCCGCAAGATTTGAAAGATTATTACTTGGAAGCAAAAGGTCATTTTAATCGTATTCAAAAAGTGTTGACCGAGGATTTTCCACAATATGATATTTCGTTGGATCGCGCATTAATTGAACCTTCATTTTTGTGCGAACAATACGGAATTCAAGGTCGTTTGGATTTATTGGATATTAACCCCGAAGGAAAAAATAAAATTATCGAGCTGAAATCTGGTGGTGCACCTTTTCCTGATGACGGAAAAAGTGTCAAGCCAAATCATGCGACGCAGCTCTTTTTATATTACCAAATTATTGGTGTTTTGTATGATTTAGAGTTTAAAGATGTCACAAAAAACACCGAAGGTTATATTTTCTATTCGAAAGTATATCAAGGAAATTTACGTTTTGATGTGCCAACTTTAGCGCGAGTTCAACGTATTTTTGATTTACGAAATCGAATAATTATCAATGAAAATCGTTTAGCAAATCATACATTAACCGATATTGAATCAACGATTTATTCGATAAAACCTGCGAATTTTATCAAGCGAAAAATTAATCCTCGTTTCAAAGAAATTTTAGAAGAGCAATTGGATAAATTTATCTATCCGATCAAAAATAGTTCGCCATTAGAAAAGGCTTACTTCTACTCTTTTACGAATTTCATTGCGAAAGAGCAATATATGGCGAAACTTGGTTTGGGACAATCGACTTCCAACAATGGTTTGGCGAGTTTGTGGCTGAATACTTTCGAAGAAAAAAACAATAATTTCGAGATTATTTATGATTTAGAAATTGTAGAAAATCATATTTCTGGCCCAAAACGTGAAATCAAGCTAAAAAGAACCAATCCTGCGAATGATTTTATTTCGATTCGCGAAGGTGATATTTGTATTTTGTACCCAAGAAATGAATCAAAAGATTCTGTTTTAACAAATCAGGTTTTTAAATGTACGATCAAAAGTATTTCGAGAGAATTTATTGTGTTGCGTTTTCGTTATCAACAACCTAATACACGCTTTTTTGATTCGTTTGATTCAACAGGAAAATGGGCATTAGAACGAGATTTTATGGATTCTTCTTTTGTTTCGATGTACCGAAATTTGTATGGATTAATTCATTCTTCTAAAGCGAAAAAAGATTTGATTTTAACACAGTCTATTCCAAAAAGTCAAATGGATTATGATTATTTTAATTCAAATCTTTCGGATGAACAAAATCGAATTCTGAAAAAAGCACTTTCCGCAAAAGATTATTTTTTGTTGAATGGACCTCCGGGAACAGGAAAAACATCGATTATCATCAAAGAATTGGTAAAAGAAATTTATGAAAAACAGGATTGTAATATTTTGCTTTTGGCGTATACAAATCGTGCGGTTGATGAATTATGTGAATCAATCAATTCGGCGATTTCTAATCAAATTGAACAAAAATTTATCAGAATTGGGAATGAATTGTCTACTTCTCCCGAATTTCATTCAAACTTATTGAATAAAATCATCGAGCAAAAAGATGCTGATTTAGAACAAAAAGGAGAAAAATTTTCGAGAAAAACGATTCAAGATATTATTCGTAAACAACGCATTTTTGTTTCGACAGTTGCTTCAATTTCAAGTAAAAATGATATTCTAAAATTAAAGAAATTTGATACAATTATTATTGATGAAGCTTCACAAATTTTAGAACCACAAATTGTTGGAATTCTACCAAAAGCAGAACGTTTTATCATGATTGGTGACCACAAACAATTACCTGCAATCGTTTTACAGAATCCTGAATTAGCAAAAACGAATAACGAATTATTAGAAAATATTGGTTTAATTAACCGTAAAAACTCTATTTTCGAGCGTTTGTATGAATTCTGTGAACGAAATAATTACGAAAATGCTTTTGATCAATTAACGTATCAAGGAAGAATGCATGCTGAAATCGCAGATTTTCCGAACAATTATTTTTATGATGGAAAATTAAATGTAGCTTTTGATATTCCAAATTTGAACGATGAAATAAAACAAAGCTTAAATCGTCAACGTGCAGATTTACATTTTGAACATTATAATCAAGCAAATGATTTACAAAACTTTATTACAAATCATCGTTTTGCGTTTATCAATGTTGACGAAAATCCTTATTTGCCTTCAACGAATGTGCAAGAAGCCGATTTGATTGTGAAATTTGTACAAGAAATTATTCATTTATACGAAATCAATCAAAAACCATTTGATCCAAAGAAAACAATTGGAATTATTGCGCCTTTTAGAAATCAAATTGCGTTGATTAAACAAAAATTAGAATTAGCAAATATTCCAAATCAGGAACAAATTACGGTTGATACAGTGGAACGTTATCAAGGGAGTCAGCGCGATATTATTCTGTATAGTTTTGCTGTGACGTATCATTCGCAATTGAACGCCTTGGTGAATATGAACGATCAAGGAAATGTAGATAGAAAGCTGAATGTTGCGTTAACGCGTGCAAAAGAACAATTATTTTTGATTGGAAATCAAGCCATTTTGAAAGAAAATCATTTAATTAAAACCTTAATTGATTATTTAGAAAATAAATCTACTCATAAACTGACAATCTAATTAAAATCACTTCTTAATTCATTTAAGATTCAGTAAATTTGTGCAACTATTTTTAGAAAATTATGTTGTATCAAAGAAGTAGCGCATTATTCAAAGACGCGCAAGAATATATTCCGGGAGGTGTAAATTCTCCTGTTCGTGCATTCAAATCTGTTGGAGGAACGCCGATTTTTATCAAAAAAGCCGAAGGTGCTTATATTTATGATGAAGATGGACGTGCTTATGTGGATTACATCAATTCTTGGGGACCAATGATTATTGGACATACAGATCCGCGAGTTTTGAATGCGACTGTTGAACAAATGAAAAATGGTTTTTCTTTTGGTACACCAACTGAATTGGAAACTGAAATTGCGAAATTAATCACGTCTGTTGTTCCAAATATTGACATGGTTCGTATGGTGAACTCTGGTACAGAAGCATGTATGTCGGCAATTCGTTTGGCAAGAGGTTATACAAATCGTGATAAAATTGTAAAATTTGAAGGTTGTTACCACGGACATTCTGATTCATTTTTGATTAAAGCTGGTTCTGGTGCTGCAACTTTTGGAAATCCAAATTCTCCAGGTGTAACGCAAGGAACAGCGAAAGATACGTTGTTGGCAGAATACAATAATTTGGAAGATGTAAAAGCTTTATTCGAACAAAATAAAGACGAAATTGCAGCTATTATTGTTGAGCCAATTGCAGGAAACATGGGATGTATTGTTCCAGAAAAAGGATTCTTAGAAGGTTTGAGACAAATCTGTGATGCGAACGGTGCTTTATTAATTTTTGATGAGGTAATGACAGGTTTCCGTCAAGCAATGGGAGGTTCGCAAGAACGTTTAAACATCAATGCGGATATCGTAACATTTGGTAAAGTAATTGGTGGAGGTTTCCCTGTTGGAGCTTTTGCTGCTCGTCGCGAAATCATGAATCACCTTGCTCCTCTTGGTCCTGTTTATCAAGCGGGAACATTATCTGGGAATCCAATTGCGATGCGTGCGGGTATCACAACTTTGAATATTATTAATAATGATAGAGAATTATTTAATCGTATTGATAACGCTACAGAAACTTTGGATAATGAAATTTCTAAAATCTTTACAGAAAAAGGAATTCCAAATCATATCAATCGTTTAGGATCGATGATGTCTGTGTTCTTTACTGAACAAACAGAAATCAAAAACTTTACAGATGTAAAAAAATGTAACCACGAAAGATTCAATAAATTTTTCCATCATTTGTTGACAAACGAAGTTTATATTGCTCCTTCTGGATACGAAACTTGGTTTATTTCTGATGCGATTAAAGATACAGAAATCAATAAAACATTAGACGCTGTAAGAAGCTTCGAAGGTTAATCATAAACAAAAAATGCAGTAGAAAACTACTGCATTTTTTTGTTTAATTATAATCTCCAATATGTTCCATTTCACTTTCGAAACTTAGCACTTTTGTCGCATATTTTTGCAAACTTTTTTGCTTGATTTCTGATAAAAAATTATTCTTGAATTTATCTAAAGTCAATTCATCATTCACAAATAATTGTAAAGAATAAGAAACCGCTCCTGGTTCTACATGAGAAGTTATTTTTCCTAAACGAGCGCCAATAAAACAATTTGATTTCAAATAATCATTAATATGCTCTTTCTGAATCCACTCAAACCAATCGTCATGCACCTCTTGTTCAACAATAAAAGTTGTATTATATAATATCATTCTCTAATTTTTTGCAAAGATACAAAGGTTTTCGCATTATATTTTTCTTGAAAAAGAAAGTCTAATCAAGATTTTATTTTTAAATTTACCTATTATTCATAACAAACAAAGATGAACAATACGCAACAATTTATACAAGAGAATAAACAACGTTTTCTTGATGAATTAATCGAATTACTTAAAATTCCTTCAGTTAGTGCTGATCCAGCCTACACACAAGACGTAAATGATGCTGCCGAAATGGTTGCAAAATATTTAAAAGAAGCAGGTGCTGATAATGTTGAAGTATGCGAAACAGAAGGTTTTCCTGTTGTTTACGGAGAAAAAATAGTTGACGCTTCAAAACCAACTGTTTTAGTTTACGGACATTACGATGTACAACCAGCTGATCCTTTAGAATTATGGGAATCTGGACCATACGAGCCAGTAATCAAAAAGACAGAAATTCATCCTGACGGAGCAATTTTCGCTCGTGGTTCTGCTGATGATAAAGGTCAAATGTTTATGCACGTTAAAGCTTTTGAGGCTTTAAACAAATCAAACGAATTACCTTGTAACGTTAAATTTATGATCGAAGGTGAAGAAGAAGTTGGTTCTCCTTCATTAGTAAATTTCGTTAAAAACAATAAAGAGAAATTAAAAAATGATGTGATTTTGATTTCTGATACTTCTATGATTTCAAACGAACAACCTTCTATTTCAGTTGGTTTACGTGGTTTATCTTATGTAGAAGTTGAGGTAAAAGGAGCTAATCGCGATATGCACTCTGGTGTTTATGGTGGAGCTGTTCCAAATCCGATTAATGTTTTAGCAACAATGATTGGAAAATTAATCAATGAAAAAGGTCACATTACAATTCCAGGTTTTTACGAGCCAATTCTTGAATTAACAGAAGATGAAAGAGCTGATTTAGCTAAAATTCCATTTGATGTTGAAGAATACAAAAAATCTATCGGTATTGCTGATATTCAAGGAGAAGAAGGTTTTTCTACAATCGAGAGAGCGTCTATTCGTCCTACTTTAGATGTAAACGGAATTTGGGGAGGATACATTGGCGAAGGTGCTAAAACAGTTATTCCTTCTCATGCTTATGCTAAAATTTCAATGCGTTTGGTTCCAGGACAAGACCCTGAGGTTGTAACAAAACAATTTGCAGATTATTTCCCAACATTAGCGCCATCTTCAGTAGAAGTTAAAGTAAAGCCACATCACGGAGGTAAACCTTATATTTTACCAACAAATCACCCAGGTTTTATCGCTGCTAAAAAAGCATTAGCTGAAACTTTTGAGAAAGAAGCGTTAGCTGAAAGAGCTGGAGGATCTATTCCAATTGTTGCTTTATTCGAAGAAGAATTAGGAACAAAATCTGTTTTAATGGGATTTGGGTTAAACTCTGACGTTATCCACTCTCCTAACGAACATTATGGTTTATTCAATTTCTACAAAGGAATCGAAACTATTCCATATTTCTACAAATATTTTAACGAACAATAATTTTCGACAAAATAACTTCTGAAAAGCGAATCAAATTGATTCGCTTTTCTTTTTGGTTTATAGTAGAATGATTAATTTTGAACTTTATTTTTATCAATGAGTAAAAAATTCTTAATCGCCGGTGCAGGAATTGCAGGTTTAACTTTAGCAAAAGTTTTGCAAGATTTAAATTATGACTACGAAATTTTCGAGGCTTCGCCAGAAGTTCGTGGAATTGGTGCTGGTTTTGGCTTGGCTTCTAATGCAATGAAAGCGTTTGAAATTCTTGGTTTAGCAGAAGAAGTTGCGCCTTTGGGACATATGTTAGAAGATTTTGAAATTCAAGATTGGAAAGAAAAAACAATTCTGAAAGCGGATACCGAACGATTAAGAAAAAACTACAACAACGAAAATTTTGCCATTCATCGTGCAGATTTACATCATTATTTAGTTTCTAAAATTGATTCGAATAAAATTAAAACTTCAAAAAAAGTGAAGCTTTTCGAACAATCTTTTGAGAAAGTTGTCCTTCATTTTGAAGATGGAATTTCTACAGAAGGTGATTATTTAATTGGTGCTGATGGGATAAATTCTACAATTCGTCAACAATTGTTAAAACAGTCGACACCTCGTTATGCGGGATATATTTGTTGGCGTGCCATTGTGGAAGATAAATCGTATAACTCAAAGAAAAGTATCGAAACATGGGGACCAAATGGTCGATTTGGTTTGACTCCTCTTATCAATCATCAAATATATTGGTACGCTTGTGTCAATACAAAACTAAATTCTGAAGTTTACAACTACGCTTTAAGTGATATTAAAAATCAGTTCAAAGATTATTCGGGACAAATCAGAAATACTTTACAAAAAACGAATCCAGAAAGTATAATTGCTACGCCAATTATGGATATAAAACCGATTAATAATTATGCATTTAATCGTGTTTTATTAATTGGAGATGCAGCACATGCAACCACACCAAACATGGGGCAAGGCGCATGCATGGCGGTTGAAGATGTTTGCGTTTTGTATGATGAATTAATCAAAAAAGATACTGATATTTTGTTAGCTTTTGAACATTATAATTTACGTCGTTTGAAACGAACACATTATATTATCGATACTTCTCGTTTGGCTGGAAAAGTTGCTCAAGTAGACAATAAATTTTTGATGAATATACGAAATTTTGCTTTCCGAAATTTACCACAATCTTTGATGCAAAGCCCTTTAGAAGACTTGTTGGAAGAAGATTTTATGAGGGTTTAGAGAAACTATTTTAACACAAATACTGTTGAATCTCTTAAAGTATATTTTTTATTAAGATAAGAAGTTAACAAATCTCCAAAACTCATATCAAAAGTTTCTCTTTGATTAGTTGAAAATAATTTCACAATCTTTATCAAATATTTATTTAGGTTAATCAAATCAAAAGTAAATTCTTTTACTAACCAAAACAGAAAATATAACGGAAGAAAAACCATATTTAAGACAACTTGGAATCCATTTGCTAATTCTCCTTCTGACAAAAAATGTTCTAAAAAATTAAATTTAGAAAAATCCAAATTATATTTCTCAACAAACTCTTCAATTAAAAAATAAGTGTCATCACCACAAAATCCTAAATCTTGTTCAATTAGGATATTAGAATTATCAACCTTTTCATAAGATGCTTTTTCTATAAATTTTTTGACTTCTATATACGATTGTCTCAAAGTTGCGAAATCTACATATAAAATCTGTTTTTCTTCCATAACCTCCTACTTCAACAACACATTATCTTCTAATTCTTGCTTCGAAATTTGAAAATGTTTGTCAAATTCTTGCTCAAAAGATTCTAAATCCATTGTAATTTCCCAATCACCAAATTCATTTTCGAACAAATCAGTCATATGTTCTTTCAAATCATCTAATTTTTGTTGAATAAATTCATTTTGCTGAATTTCTTCTGCATTTTTCTTATCTAATACAACTTGTTGATTGATTTTTTTCAGAATCAAAGCATTAATAAATTCTTCATGCGTATTCATAAAATCCTCAATCGTACCTGTAAATTGTGTCATTTTTCTAACTTTTTACCTAACATTTTTCGAGAATAAATGTAGAACTATTTTATTAACAAACAATTAAATTTAAGATTTCTATAAATGAGTTTTAACATAAGAATTAACGTCTACTAATTATTGAAATTGGTTGTTTTAAGATAAATTTGAATACATAAATATTGAAAAAATGGAAAACTTTAAACTATCAAACGTAATCGAAATTCCTGCAATTGGATTTGGAACATGGTTATTAGAAGGTGAAAAAGTTATAGAACCTCTAAAAATAGCATTAACAAAAGGATATACACATATTGACACGGCAGCAATCTACAAAAATGAAAAAGAAATTGGAACAGTTTTGAAAGCTGAAAATGTAGATCGTAGCAAATTATTCATTACATCTAAATGTTGGAATTCTGAGCGTGGATACGAAAAAGCAATGGCTGCATTTGAGCAAACTTTAGCTGATTTACAAACTGATTATTTGGATTTATATTTGATTCATTGGCCTGCAAATGAAACGCAATTTCCTGATACTTGGGCAGAATTGAATGCTGGAACTTGGCGAGCTTTTGAGGAAATTTACAAATCTGGAAAAGCAAAGGCGATTGGCGTGAGTAATTTCAATATCAATCATTTGGAAGCTTTATTTGAAACGGCTGAAATCAAACCAATGGTTAATCAAATTGAAATTCATCCAGGGCATTCACAACCAGAATTAGTGGATTTTTGTAAACAACACAATTTATTGGTTGAAGCATGGAGTCCACTAGGTTCGGGAAGAATTTTGGAGAATGAATTAATTAATTCTTTGGCGGATAAATACAATGTTTCAGTTGGTCAAATTTGTATAAATTATTGTTTGGCTAAAGATATTTTACCACTTCCTCGCTCCTCTTCAGAAAAGAATATTGAAGCGAATTTGACTTCAAATAATTTTAAATTGAGCGCAGAAGATGTAAAAGCGATTGATGAAATGCCTGCTGATGGTTTTTCTGGATTGAATCCTTCAATGGTTGAATTTTAACAAGTTAAACGAATTCACTAAAATAAATTTTAAAAACCTCTGTTTTACAGAGGTTTTTTCGTTTTAAATCTTTAAAAAATCAATACTTTTACTTTTTAAAATGATAAAATAAAATTATTCGATATGAGCCAAAATCCTGAAAATCCATTCAAAACTTATTTTGATCAAACCCTTGAAAGATGTGGTTTTGATGAAGATTTGAAAGCTGGTATTTTATTTTTTTTAGGTGAAAGTATTATTGCTGCGAACACCAATCAATTGATGAATATGTTTGCGGAAGAAGAAAAGATTCAGCAAGAATTTCATCGTTTGTTTACGTTGTATGCTACGCCAAATGCTGACATCAATCCTTTTGAAGCTTTAGACACAGCACCAATCAAGCAAATTATTTATACATACAACGAAATTTACGTTAATGTAATTAGAAAGAAATCATTTGATTTTGATAAAGTTATCAATGATAATTTAAAGTCTGAGTTTAAGTTAGATTTTATTAAAGAATTTGAAAATAAACAATATAAATTAGTTACAAATCATAACTTAAATACTTCTTTTTTCAAACAGATTGGAGCGTATCTTAATCAGTTTGAATTGAGTTATGAGGATATTTATTTGGCTGGAATTAATTATTATCAAACGAATCAGAAAGTAGATTTTGAAGGAATAAATGTATTGAATTTGAACATCATTGATAGTTTTTCGCCTTTGTACACAACATTGTTTCATTATCCATTATTGTACACATATTATCCAGCGAATTTGAACGCAAATCATTTGTTTAGTTCGATTTTGCAGTTTCTTTATTTACATACCAACACGGATATTGCGAAACATGTTCACGCTTTTCACAACCATATTTTTTATGAAAATAATCCGAGAAAAGTTCGTAAAGGTTGGGAATTTGAAGAATTGGAACGTGGCGTTTTGATTTCGCAAACTTTTCATAATGCATTAAATATTCGTAAATCTCCAATTTTCGGAACTCGTGCAGACTTTTTAGCTTCGAATAATTATTTATTAAATGAATTGAAAGATCAAAATATTCCGTTGGAGAATTTTAAGGCCTTGATGACTAAAACAATTGAAGAGTATTACGAGGCAGATATTGATGAAGTGGTTGCTGGAAAGCTAAATCATGCTGAATTTTTACAATTATTAGCGATTATTTTCTACGAAACTTCTGCTAATGCAATGATTATTAAATCATGGAAAAACTAACAATTAATCAAGAAAATAGGATCAAATTAGAAGAACATTTTGGTGAACTTTTGCCAAGATTACCTTTTGCAATGGTTTCATTTTACGAATCGAGTAATTCTTGGGAAGGACAAATTGAATATAATTTAAATTTGAAAACGGGAGAATTGACGTACAATACTATCGAAAATGTAAAACATCAAATAGAAATTTCGCCTGAAATGATGCAACGCATCGAAAGTGAAATTATCTTGATGTTAGAGAATTTATAAACTAATATTTTAAAATCTTTTTCTCGATACAAAATTCTAAAAGAATTTCACTAGAAATGACGATTTTAATAAAAAGTAACATTATAAGTTAATTAAAATCTCACAAATGTGAGATTTTTTTATCTATTCATCCAATCCATCCAACTATTAATCTGTGTTTTACTGATAAAAATAGCGTGTTCAGCTTCTGATTTTGGTTGAAGATGAATTTCAATTTTTTGACTTGAATGTTTTATTATTTCAGTAATTGCATCAATGTGAACAATAAACTTTCGATTGATTTTGAAGAAAATAGTCTCATCCAATTTATTTATAATATCCTTTATTGTGTCATCATAAATATAGGTTTGCTCATCTTTCGTTTTTATAAAAAGATGTTTCCCCGAAGCAAAAAAATAAGCAATCTCGTGTTCTTCGACAGAACGTAATTTATTTCCGTTAGTTACCAAAAAACGATGCATTATCTCGGACGGAGAATTTTCTAAAACAGCAATAGATTGTAATGTTGGCGAAATATCAAAACTTGTACGAATTGTTTCAAATTTTTGCAAAGCAATATGCAACTCCTCTACTTCAAAGGGTTTCAGAATATAATCAATTGTAAAATGTTTGAAAACTTTCATCGCATATTCATCATAAGCAGTGATAAAAATAATTGGCGTTAGAATCTCAACTTCCTGAAAAATCTCGAAACTTTTCCCATCACCCAAATGAATATCCATGAAGATTAAATCAACCGAATTTTCTCTAAAAAACTCTGTTGCTTGCTTTGTTGAACGCAAAATTGTAATCGAAGAAACAGCAACAATAGATTGCTCCTCTAACAGATTTTTTAGATAAGTAACTGCCAATAATTCGTCCTCTACAATTGCAATTTTCATGAATGCAAAAGTATAAAAAAAACCGTCTAAATGATGAATAAAGACGGTCTAAAAATGTTATAAATGAGGATTATTGAGCTTAGCTGCTTGTGGAATTTCTATTGTATAACGAACATCATTTTCTTGTAAAATATATTCTTTACCTGAAATTTGATGTATAATTTGTTTTTGATTTGCTCGACGTAAATCGTACCAACGCTGTCCTTCCAAAGCAAATTCTCTGAAACGTTCATCTAAAATAAACTTCATCAATTCAGTAGAATTCATCGCAGAAATTTCAGTTTGTAATTTTGCAAAACCAGTTGTTGTATAACGATTTTGTAAAACCGAAAACAAAGTTGCTTTTGCTTGATCTATCTTGTTTAATTTCAAATATGACTCAGCTTTGATAAAATATAATTCAGCCACACGGAAAGACGTTTTGAACTCTGAATTTCCACCTTTAATCACTTTATATTTTGAACCACTTTTCTCAAAATAAAGTGAAAAACGTAAATCATTTTGAGTATCATAACTGCTTAATAATTCTGGCGAGACATACGCCATATATTGTACAGCGGGATTCAATGTATTGTCTAAAGCTAAAATAGATTCGGCAGATGTGTAGTGATTTGGAACTTGTTTTGTTGTGTTCAAATTTACTAAATCACCTTTGATTTTTAGTGTTGAATCAGAAAAATCAATCGCTTTTTGCCATTCATTTTTATACAACGCGATTCTTGCTTCTAAAGCATTTAGAGCTACATTTGAGAATCTATAGTTTAATCCAGCTAATTCCTGATCCATTTTCATCAACTCTGTTGCTTGTGCTAAATCAGACTCAATATGATTATAAACTTCTTGAACAGATGATGGCTTAAGCGTTGCTTCTAAATCTACTTTTAAATTTAAAGGAACACCTTTGTCTGTACTTGCTGTTGCCGAATTGTATGGTTTTCCGTATAAATTCACCAAATCAAAATACGCATACGCACGTAACGCATAAGCTTCTGCTAATAATTGATCTTTTTCAGCAGAATTTTCCATTGTTTTTGGTCCTTCATTGATGATTTGATTGGCATAAAAAATCACTGTATAAAAACTAACCCAAGGAAATTGAATTGAGATTTGATCCGGATTTGTATCCTTCCATTGTGCAATTTCACGGTATGAAATAAAGTCATTTGAATATTCATTCAATGTAACATCATCCGTGCGTAAAGCTGTCAACGACTTGTGTGTTGGATATTTTGAATAAGCATTTGTTAATACCATTCGATAATCTTCTACCGTTTTTGGAATCACTTTTCCATCTGGTTCAATATCCAAATAATTGTCACAACTAACTGCTGTAAAGCTAACTGCAACTATGCTTAATAATAAAAATATTTTTTTCATTTGATTTAAAATTTAGAAAGAAACATTAAGTCCTACTGTTACAGATTTTGCAATTGGTTGTGCATAAATATTTCCATAAGTTTCTGGATCAAAATAACCTTTGTATCCATTACTAAATACAAATAAATTACGTCCTTCTAAACTAAAACGAGCACTTTTGAAACCAACAACCTCAGCATATTTGTTTGGTAAAGTATAACCAAGACGAATGCTACTGATTCGCATATAACTAATTTCTTTCGCCCAAATGTCTAATAAATTGTACGCATTTGCATTGTTTCCTGCAAACCATTTGTTCGCCATCCAGCTATCGTTATCGCCTTTAATTGGACTTGTAATTCCTGGAAGTGTAGAACCTGCCTCGAAAATATCTTGTGTATAATTACGACCTGGATCCAATTCCATTCCACGATAAGAAGGCGTTTTCATTACCGTTTGTTTTAAATTGAACGCTGCAGAAATCGTTAAATCAAAATTGTGAATTTTGAAATTATTGATAATACCTCCTGTAAATTTAGGATCGCGATCTCCGATGTATGTAAATAATTTACGTTTTTCTTCGCTTGTTAATTTGGAATCAACAAATTCTCCTGGTAAAAAATCTTCGTATAAATCATATAAAGCAAAGAATTCTTTTGCTGATACTTTTTCATCTCCTTTCCAAAACATTGGATTTCCGTATTCATCAAATCCAGCTGTTTTTAAAGCAAAAATTGCATTTACAGGTAAACCTTCGCGAGATGGAATTAAACTATTTTCACGTTCTTGCTCTTTAAGAACTTTACTCTTATTGTGCGCAAAATTAATTGTTGTCGACCATTTAAAGTTTTTCTTATCAATGTTGCGTGTTGTTAAAGCAATCTCAAAACCTTTGTTTGTCAACTCTCCCCAGTTCACCATTGTATACTCAAAACCTGTTTCTAATGGCGTTTCGCGCATACTAATCATATCTGTTCCTTTACGATTGTAAACATCAACGGCAAGGTTGATACGATTTTTGAAAAGACCTAAATCTAATCCAACATTTGTATTCGTTGTTTTTTCCCAACGCAACAAATCATTCGGTAAATTAATCGCATTGATAATATCTTCTTTATTACCTGGCAAAATTGTTGCATCGTTATATTCTCCAATAAAGAAAGGAGAAGTATTACGATCAATATTTCCTTGTAAACCATAAGAAGCGCGTAAACGAAGATTCGAAATAAAATCAACATTCTCCATAAACGATTCTTTCGAAACTAACCAAGAAGCAGAAACTGCCCAAATTGGTAAGTATTTATATTTTTTATTAACTCCGAATAAATTTGTACCATCATAACGAACACTACCAAAAACTGTATATTTTCTGTCTAATGTATACGAAGCTGTTGCAAATGTAGATACATAAGCATTCTCATCCGTAGGCATTTCTCTGTACGTTTCGTAACGTTTTTCTGCTGCAAAACTTGAATTTGGGAAAACGATTGGCGTTCCTGTTTTCGTCGTTTTATTGTAACCAAAAGCACGTGTTAAAGTCGTTTCGTTTTGTGTATGACGAATTTCTGTCCCAGCCATCAAATCAATTTCGTGACGATTGTTAATCGTAGTACTATATGTTCCTTGTAACTTCCAGTTATATTGAAAAAATTCGTTATCCCAATTTTGTTTAACTCCTCCGTCAGGTAAGAAATACAAATATTGTCCAGATTTATAATAACGCGTTCCTTCTTTCATTTTACGCGTAAAATAAGTTTCTTGCTCAGCGTATTTTTCTGTTTTGTTACTATCGTACTGAATTCCGAATTGAGATGTTAATTTTAAACCTTTTGCTAATTGATAATTAAGATCAATAATACCTTTTAACGAACGGTTTTTTAATGTATAATTTGTGTTTTCTCTTTCTTCGATAAAATTGAATGGAACAGAACGATCTTCAAATCCATCAATATCGTTGTCATAACGATAAGAACCATCTGCATTGAATGGAGATAAATATGGATTCGCATTTCGTGAATAATTAATCGGATTGATAGACGCATCTGCATCTGTTACAAAAGATTTTTTATCACTTGAAGTTGCAAAAATAGAAATCCCTACATCTAATTTATCGTTAAGTTTATAATTGTTTTTTAAAGTAAGATTATAACGTTCAAAACCTGTTCCGATCGTTGTTCCTTGCTCATCATAATATCCTAATGAGAAGTAATAATCAGAACGATCATTTCCTCCTGAAATACTCAAACCGTATTGTGTATTAATTGCATTACGATACAATAATTTTCCCCAATCGGTTGTGTTATTTCGTAAAGAATTAATTTGATTTTGCGTGATAAGATCTAAAGAATTAAAACCTCCATTTCGTAAAGCATTTAATTGACCATTCTTTTGCAAAATTCGCATTACTTCGCCTTTATCAGTACGATACGTTAAATCATCGCGACTAGCAAGCATTAATTCAAGATCAACTTTCTGAGAAGCATTTAGTAAATTTAAACGACCAAAATCTGGACGAGCTGTTACAAATGTATTCGCAGAAAAATTAACCGTCATAGCGCCTTTTTTACCGCGTTTTGTTGTAATCGAAATTACACCATTTGCAGCTCTTGCACCATAAATAGCTGTTGCAGCAGCATCTTTAAGGATTGTAATATCTTCGATATCGTTTGGATTTAATCCAGCGATAGAAAAGTTTTGCAATTGATCGATGTTATCTTTATCGTTAAAGTTTGGCACATCATTTCCTTCTAATGGTAAACCATCAATCACCCATAACGGATCTTGTGGACCAGAAAGAGAAGCCGTACCACGAATTCTAATTTTACTTGGTGAACCAGGCGAACCAGTTTCTGTAGAAACAGCTACACCAGCAATTTGTCCGCTTAACAATTGATCAACACTAGCAACACCAGCTTGTTGAATATCATCCATTTTTACAGTTGATACTGCCGATGTTAGTTTCCGTTTTTCAATTTTTTGATAACCTGTAACAACAACTTCTTTTAAATCATTATTTTCTGGAAGAACTTCACCTAAAGTTGATTTTAAGCTTACATGATATGTTGATAAATCTGTAGAAAGTTCAACTAATTTAGAATCGTAACCTAAATAACTAATTAATACAGATTTTGTACCTGCAGGTACTTCTAATGAAAAGAAACCATCTTCATCTGTAACAGTACCAACCGTTACACTTTCTATAATTCCTTTTTGATCTGTTTTTGTCGAAATTGATTGAGCTTCAATTTTAACAGACGCACCAGCAATTCCAACCAACGATTTTTCGTCTTGAACCGAACCTGTAATCACTCTCTTTTCTTGAGAAAACGCAATACTTGCCGCAAAAAGTGGCAAAAGAATGAGTGTCTTTTTCATTTCTATATCTTACTTTAAAGCTTCTTTAATACGAATGATTAAATCGGCATAATGCGCTTTTGTAGACGCATCTCCATTATTCTTTTTCTTGTTTAACAAAGTCAACACACGTTGCAATTCTGCTCTTTTATAGGTTGTCACTTCCGACACCCTTTTCATAGAAGAATAGTTAATGTTACGCGCCATTTTTTCTTCGTCTAAATAATTACAGATAGTTGGTACTTGTAGGTTTTGGTCAATTGTAAGTCCTGCTACAGTTGTTTTTTCAAATAATTTGTTTGTTGAAACGATTAAGGCATCAACGTAATTTTTTTGAGTCATTTTTTCAAGAATAGTTAAGTTTGATTTTTTATCAAAAGCTGCACTTCTTACTTGATCAAATAAATTTTCAACTGTATAAATTTTTTCATTAGATTTTAATTCTTGGTGTTTCAATTCATTTTCTAACATGCGCAATAAGCGATCGTCAGTAAATAAATTATAAATCAATCCATATTGCATTTCTCTCGCTAATGTGTACGGCGTTTGCTCATATGGTCCCATTGGCGAATTTTTGATTGCATACGTTTTATCTAAAATATCATTAAAGAATAACCATTTTGGTAATTGAATTACGTTTTCGTTTAAATAATTAACCGCTTTACGTTGCATATCTGCAGGAACCGGTTCGTATGCTTTTTTATCAATTCCGAAATAAGTGTTGTTTAAATAAATCCCACCAACATTTGCTAAAACATGATTAGAATATAAATCCCACTGCCCTATTGTTTGGTAATATAATTTCCCTGTATTGATATAGCTTTTTCCATCTTCATACGTCCATTTCAAAATATTTTCTGAGACACGTTTTAGATTTTTCATACCATATTCACTTGCCAAAATAGCATCATCACCTAAATCTTCAGATTGAGAACGCGGATCAATTGTACTTAAATAGCTTTGTTGTTCTCCATAGAAGTACATTGGATCATCTTCGTGCTTTTCAATCATTTTACGAAGCAAAGCTTTCTCTGTTTCTTGATTCGGGAACCAACGATATCCCCACTCGATTGCATATTTATCATACAAACCGATTTTTGGAGTAATCGCTGTAACACCATCTTCTGGCTGTGCTACATAATTGTAACGCGCATAATCCATAATAGATGGCGCAGTTCCACCCATTTTATCCGTAAATTCTTTCGAACGTAAAGATTCTACTGGATAAGAAAAAGAAGCGCCCATATTATGTTTCAGACCAAATGTATGACCAACTTCGTGAGATGATACAAATCGAATTGCTTCTCCCATATGTTCATCACTAAATTTATTTCCTCTTGCTTTTGGATCAATTGGACCTGTTTGAATACGCATCCAATCATGCAAAGAAGTCATTACATTGTGCCACCAAATAATATCCGCCTCTAAAATTTCACCACTACGCGGATCAACCACAGAAGGTCCCATTGCATTTGACTTTGGTGAAGCTGCATACGTAATTACTGAGTAACGTACATCATCAATATCAAAATCTTTGTCATCAGCAGTTGGTTCTTTTGCTATAATCGCATTTTTGAAACCAGCTTGCTCAAAAGCAACTTGCCAATCGTGTACACCAGCAATAATTTTTTGGCGCCATTGTTTTGGTGTCGAAGGATCGATGTAATAAATAATTGGTTTCTTAGGTTCTACTAATTCTCCTTTTAGATATTTTTCCTTATCCTCGTCTTTTGGTTCCAAACGCCATTTTGTAATAAAGCGTTGATCTTCCATTTTGTGTTGAGCATCATTAAAAAACCAATGTTTTTCTGTGAAATATCCCACACGATTATCTGCTAACCTAGGTTGCATAGGAGTTGTCGAAAGTAAAACAATATTACTTGTAACACCTAAGGTAACGGCCAAATCTACCCCTCCTTCATTTACACTTGTCGTTAACTGAGACTTAACCACAATGTTTTCTGGAAACGTTTTCACATTTTCCACATACGATAGATTTGCCTTTACCGAACCTCCTAAACCTATGTTCGTTAATACATCATTAAAACTTTTTTGATTTCCATCAAAAATTTTGTTCACTTTAATCGCAACAGCTGTCGAATCGTTATTTTGAGCTTCTATATCAAAAACCTCAATAATCGATTCTGAGAAATTATCCTTTACAGAAGCTGTGATTGCGTCATTTTTAGGCGAAGAAACTTGTGGAACAATTGTTTTTACCCACACTTTTTTAGCTACTTTATCATGATAAAAAGAAATCACTTTGTTTTCGTAATTCATTCCTTTGTTCAAGCCCGCTTCGTTAACTTCCATTGGAACTTGAGACAATTTATTCACAACCAAAAATTGGCGTCCAAATAAACTATCTGGAATTTCGAAATAGATATCAGTTTTTACTTGAATGGTATTAAACAAACCTTTCTTGTAGCTTCCTTTCTTGATTAATTCATCTATTTTTTTAACTTTCGTTACAGTAGAATCCTTTTTCTCTGTTTTATCTTTTTCAGCTTTTTTATCCTCTTTCTTTTGTCCATAAACAACAGCCGAAGACATTGCCAAACCAAGATATAGTGCTAATTTATAATTCTTTCTTTCCTTATTATGACTCATTCGAACATTAAATTATCATTAATTATGGCATAAACTTAAGCGCAGTTTTCTTATAATAATAGTTTTTTGGAGTGAGTGGTTAGTTTTTTGGAGTGAATGGATATTTTGGTTCGATATAAGGTAAAAAACAAATAAATTCTTCATTTTCTACTTTTGTTGAGAAATTATCAACTTGATAAAAATGATAGATTTTTTGTAAATAGTTTAAACCAAATTTCTCATTTTCTGTCGCTTTATTTTTTTTCTGAAAAGTATTTTTGACGATAATCAAATCAGATTTTACAACAATATTTATAGTCAAAGGTTGATCAATTGTAGCAATATTATGTTTTATTGCATTTTCTACAACAATCTGTAATGCCAAATATGGAATGTTTTTTTCTAAGCTTTTCGAATCTTCGATTTGTAAATCAAAAATCAATTCTTCCGAAAATCTACTTTTATGCAAATCCATGTATTGCGCAATAAAATCTAATTCCTTTTTTACAAGCACTATATTTTCCTTTGGCGGAACAATAAGATATCGGTAAATTTTAGAAAGATTCATCGTGAATTTCTGCGCATTCTCTTTATTCAAACCAATTAACATATAAAGAGAATTCAAGGAATTGAATAAAAAATGTGGATTAATTTGATTCTTTAATTGTTGTAATTGCGTTAGAGTATTCGCGTTTTTAATCTTTTCGTTTTCAATTAACAACCTATTTTTTTCTTCGATTACAAACGCTTTTTCCTTGTATGTTTTAGATGTTATTTTATTGAATAACAAAAAGATAATGATAATTAAAAAAACAGTCCCTAAGAAAATAAAACCTATATAAAATTTAGTTCGTTCTACATTTTCATCAATGATATAACTCAAATGATTCACGACAATATATCCATCAAAATTTTTGGTGTGTAAAGGTTTTATATAACGCTTAATATCCGTATCCTTTATAAATTCGGACGAAGCATCATTCAACGTATATAAATCTTGTGAAAAATTAGAATTAATTGTGCTCGTTATCGTATCGTTTGGCTGGATATCTGTAAAATCGAAAACATTTTTCCCAATAAATTTTTCATCAGGATGCGTAATACAAATTCCATCTTTATTGAAAACATACATATAATTGGACGAAGTTGCATCAACTGTCGTAAAAAAATTATACAAATCAAACAGATTAATCGTCGAACCGTAATACATATTTTGTCCATTAGACAACTTAATAGAATCGTAATTTACCCAATACAACGTGTCTTTATAATCCAATAAAAAATTATCAATCTGTTGATTTTTTGTAGTATATATCGATTGAAATTCTTTAATATTTGGTTGATTGATAGCTTTTGAAAGGATTGATTCATCAGGAAAATAATTTGTTTCTGGAGAATGAATAGAAAACCAATCATGGCGAATTAACTTTCGATTTGAATTTAATTCATTCAAAACCAAAAAATGATCTGCTACATTTTTTTCATTTGTCTTTTTAACAACTTTTTTTAAAACTTCTTGATATTCTTCGATGTTTTTAAACTCAAATTCAACTGCTTCATATTTCCTCAAAAAACTTTTTTTGACAAACTCATCATTATTTTTTTGACTTTCTTTATTAATTAAAAAACTCAATATAACAAGAGCAAAAACAGCAATAACACTTACAATAAGCGCTATAACATAAATGGATTTATTAGATAAATGGACTCGAAATCGAAAAGACAAACTATTTTTTTTGCAAAACTAAGGGAAGCTTTTTAATCAAAAAAATAAGAGAACATTTATCATAAAATGATAATTTTCAAATATTTGACAATATTATATAAACTAAAATCTCCCTTTTGGGAGATTTATTTATCTTTTAAGCGTCATTTAGAACATTGGATGTGGATTGGCAGATTCTTTCGGAACATCTTGATGCACATCCCAATGTTCAACAATTTTACCATCTTTTAGTCTAAAAATATCAATTGTTGATTTTAGCGAACCATCTGGATTTATATTTTTGATATGCAAGAAAACCAAATCTCCTTCTGCTGCAATATGTTGTACATCAATTTTGGTTTTTGGAGCTCCTTTGAACCACCCTTCTGCAGCTTTTTTGAATGCTTCAGAACCATCTGCTACATTAGGATTGTGCTGAATATATTCTGGAGCAATATATTTATCAACCGCCGTTAAATCCTTATCACCAAACATTTGTTGGTAAAAATCAAGAACGATTTTTTTGTTTGATTCAATTTCAGAATTTGAATTAACTTTCGCAGATTCAGTTTTAGGTTCAGTATTCTTCGTGCAACTCATCATTTGAATAGAAAGCAAAACTGCTGAACAAAATAATAAAGGCGTGATTATTTTTTTCATTATAATAGATTTTTAAAATCTATTATCAAAAATCTATCCGAATAAGTTATTTAGTCTTTTCTTTCTTCGTAAATAAATGAGAAATCACTTCGAGTTTATCATGATCGAACAAACACAAACCTTCAACATAGAAAGGTGTAAAATGAAAACTTTGTTGATCTACGATTCCAAATTCTTTCAGTTTTGGTTCGTAAACGACAAAACCTGTACGTAAAAATGGCTTTTTAGAAACTTTATATAACACAATATCATTGGTAAATAATCGTCGATTTCGTTTATCCAATATATCTATTCCAATATCTATGGTATCAAATTGCAAAGCATTTTCGTGCCAAGAAAATTCATTATAACCTTTAAAATAGGTTACTCCATCAATCTCCTTCGCAAAACCTTCTACTTTATTTTTGTTTCGTAATCGATAATATCCGATCGTTTTCATCTGACAAATTTGCAATAAAAAAAATTAAAATAGAAACGAACAATATTAAAATAGATGATTAAATTTATCATCCGAAAACAACTAACACAATGTACAAAGTATATCCACAAAAAAGATACAATGAAACCTTAGCTTTGCTGAAAAAATTTGCTCAACCTACTGATAAAATCCTTGATTTGGGAATCAAAAATCCTTTTACAGATGTGATGTTAGAAAATGGTTTTGATGTAAAAAATACAAATGGCGACGATTTGGACTATTATTATAAGGATTTGCAAAATTATGATGCTAACTTTGTGACGGCTTTAGAAATTTTAGAACATTTAGTCAATCCAATGGAAGTGTTGAGAAATTTGCCTGGAGATAAATTATTAGCTTCAATTCCGATGCGTTTGTGGTTTTCGCCTGCTTATCGTAATCAAAATGATGTGCGAGATGTACATTATCACGAATTTGAAGATTGGCAATTTGACATGTTAATGGAAAAAGCTGGATGGAATGTGATACATCGTCACAAATGGACGCATCCATCAAACAAACTGGGAATAAGACCCTTATTAAGAAGAATTACACCAAGATATTATGCTGTCTACGCAGAACGAAAAAAAGACTTTACTTACTAAATACTCTATTGTTATACCTGCACATAACGAAGAAGATTTTATTGCGATTACGCTAAATTCTCTCGTTAATCAAACTGTTTTGCCCTATGAAGTGATTGTTGTAAACGATCATTCAACTGATAAAACACAACAAATTGTAGAAGAATTTACAGCTAAATATCCGTTCATCAAATTAAGAAATATCTTATCGAAAGGTGAACATCAGCCTGGAAGTAAAGTGATACAAGCTTTCTTGAAAGGTTATGAAATCATTGATCCAAATTATGATATTATTGTTAAATTGGATGCAGATTTAGATATTCCGTTTAATTATTTTGAGACTATTTTAACTCATTTTAATCAAGATGAAGACATTGCAATGGTTGGTGGTTTTGCGTATATTGACAAAGACGGGAATTGGATTCTAGAAAATCTGACAGATAAAGACCATATTCGTGGTGCATTTAAGGGTTATCGAAAAAAATGTTACGAAAAAATTGGTGGATTACGCGCGCATATGGGTTGGGATACAGTAGACGAATTGTTGTGCAAATATTATGGTTGGAAAGTTGTTACAGACGAATCTTTACACATCAAACATCTAAAACCAACTGGTGCTAGTTACAATAAATCGGCGCTTTACAAACAAGGTGCAGCTTATTATGCATTAGGTTATGGATTTTGGATTACATTAATTGCTGGCACAAAATTGGCTTTACGTAAAAAGAAACCCACATATATTTTGTATTATTTGAAAGGTTTTTTTGAAGCTAAAACCAATGGTACAAAAAAAATGGTAAATCGAGATCAAGAGAAATTCATCCGAAATTATCGTTGGTCGAAAATGAAACAAAAAATAAAAGGTTAAATCTAACATGCGATATTGGTTAACATACACGCTATTTATCTTTCCATTCATCAGCTTTGCGCAAAATAAGTTGATTACTGGTTCTGTGGTTGTAGACGAAGGAAACGATTATATTTCCTCGGTTTCTGGTGCTCGTATAGAAAATCTGACATCAGAAAGTAAGACATATACAAGCCCTTCGGGCTATTATTCTATCCAAGCAAATGTTGGCGATACAATTTTGTTTGAAGCAGATTTTTTGATTCCTAGAAAAATTGTAATCAATCAAAATATTTACAACAAAGGTTTTTTACAAGCACATTTGGATATTGAAACAATTGAATTGAGTGGTGCAACAATTGGTAAAGGTCCTTTACAACCCAAATATCATACGGATAATAAAACAGATTTGTACGATAAAATGGGACTTGATCAACGTTTACGAGATTTAGAACCTAAAAGAGATATTGCCAAATTCAAACCAATGGATGTTTTAAATCCTGTTCGATTAATTGGTCATATGAATGGTTTTTATCGTGAGCAACGCCGTGTACGTAACTACGAAACAAAACTTTCTCTTGTTCAAGAAGTTAAACATTATTATCCAACAGATTTTTATACAAATCAATTACAAATTCCTGAATATAAAATAGAAGAATTTTTATATTATGTTAATGCGCGTTATCCGCTCCAAGAAAAAGTTTTGAGTAGACAATTTGGTACGATAATGATTGATTTAGAATCTTATGCGAAAGATTATTTGAATGAATTAAATCAAAACAAAAATCAATAATTCTTAATAGATTTTTAAAATTTAGCCAATAAACGTTAACAAAATTGATGCTAATTTATTAAGACTTATCTTCGTACAAATAATTAAACGTATAATCAAGAACAATTGAAATCACTATTTACCATTCTAATATTGCTGTTATCGAATTTTATTTTTGCACAAGAAAAATGGGTTCAGGGAAACATTATTATTGATGATTCTGACGATACAGCAGAAGGAGTTTACGTTACAAATCTGAGAACAAATCATACAACAATTTCTAATTTTACAGGAACTTTTCTTATTCAAGCAAAAGTAAATGACACGCTAAAAATACAATCTGATTGGTATGAAAATCGACTAATTATCTTAAGACCAAATTTGTTCAATAAACAAACAATTGTAGTCCATTTAGCTGTTCAGACAATTCAATTGAATACCGCATATATTGGTCAAAAGTTGACAGGTATTCTTGAAAAAGATGTAAAAAATGGAAAAAAAGCTGATGTTGTAACAAAACTTTATAAAAGTCTTGGCGTTAATCCTGATATCAAACCTATAAAAGATACATCTTCGTTGAAAGCTGGATTTTTGAGTGGAGATATTACGTTGACGAGGTTGGATATTGGACGTATTTATGATGTTTTTTCTGGCAAAGCAAAACAACGAAAAGCATTACTAGATTATGAAGATAAGTATGATAAAATTACAAAAATCAAAAATTATTTTGGTGATGATTATTTCACAAATGATTTAAAAATTCCGAAATTCAAAATCAGAGATTTCATTGATAATGCATTAACGAATACCGAATCTAAAATAGAATTGAATGATGTAAATTATTTCAAATTACTCCAATTATTTAATTCTTATAGTAAAATATATCTCGACTTTTTATACGGAAAAGTCCCAAATAATACAAAAGTTATTAAAAAAGATACGATAGATGATTAAAAAAAGAGCTTGATAAATCAAGCTCTTTTTCGTGTTTTATAACTATTCTTTTCTAAAATTATACCTTAAACTGTATCTTTGCATCGATTTTAAAGAAACAAATGTCCAGTTATTTTCAATATTTTAAACAATCAATTACAACATACGAACTTCCCGAAAAGTTTGATTATCCATTTTATTATGAACCAACTGAAATTGCAAAACAAGCATGTAAAGAGGTACAAGAATACTTGGAAAATCAAATCGATTTTGAACATAATTTTGGTTTAGAAAATGACGTATTTTCTACTCCAATTGGTAAAATGTTTGGAGTTTTAGTTGTTCGAAATCAGGAGAACAAAATTGGTTATTTAGCAGCTGTTTCGGGGAAATTGGCTAATACTAATCAGCACAAAGTTTTTGTTCCACCTGTTTTTGATATGTTGAATAAAAATGGTTTTTTCTTAGAACAAGAAGAACGTTTGAATGAAATCAATCGTATTTTAGAATCATTAGAGAATAATCAAAACTATCTACAACTTAAAGAAGATTTTCTTCAATTTGAAATCAATTCTAAATTAAAAATTGAAGAAGGAAAACAACTTTTAAAATCAAATAAAAAAGATCGAAAAGCTCAACGCGAAACAATTTTATCAACTTTATCTGAAGAAGAAATTAAATTTTTTGAAGAAGATTTAGTAAAACAAAGTTTACGTGATAAATATGAATTCAGAGTTTTGAGTGAAAAACTTGATGCTGAAAAACAGCTTTTATTAAACGAAATAAATGTTTTTGAGAATAAAATCAGTTCTTTAAAAGAAGAACGAAAAACAAAATCTAATTCACTTCAAAATCAATTATTTAATCAATATCAGTTCTTGAATAAGTTTAAGCAAGAAAAAGGATTATTAGAGATTTTTTCGAACACTGTTTTTCAACAACCTCCAGCTGCTGCCGGAGAATGTGCTGCACCCAAATTATTGCAATATGCGTTTCAAAATGATTTAGAACCAATTTGTATGGCTGAGTTTTGGTGGGGAGATTCACCTAAGTCTGAAGTTAGAAAACATGGACAATTTTATCCAGCTTGTACAGGAAAATGTGAGCCTATTTTAGGACATATGTTGCAAGGAATTGAACTGAATGAAAACTTATTGTTGAAGCAAAATTCAATTATTGAAGAGTTAGAAATTTTATATCAAGATGATGATCTGGTTGTTATCAATAAACCAGAAGAGTTTCTTTCGGTTCCTGGAATTGAGATTAAAGATTCGGTTTATCTTAGAATTAAACATCAATTTCCGTTGGCTACAGGTCCAATTATTGTTCATCGTTTGGATATGTCAACTTCTGGAATTCTTGTTTTAGCTTTAAATAAAGAGAGTCATAAAATTCTTCAACAACAATTCATTAAACGTAAAGTTCATAAACGTTATATTGCCCTTTTAGACGGAAATATCGAACATGATAACGGTTTTATAGATTTGCCTTTGCGTGTCGATTTGGACGACAGACCACGACAAATGGTTTGTTATGAATATGGAAAAACGGCGCAAACAAAATATGAAGTCATTTTAAGAAAAGACAATAAAACACTTGTTTATTTTTATCCAATTACTGGTCGTACACATCAATTGCGCATGCATGCTTCGCATCGTTTAGGACTAAATGCGCCAATTATTGGCGATGATTTATATGGAAAAAAAGCAAATCGTTTACATTTACATGCAGAATCTTTGGAATTTACACATCCAAAAACGAAAGAATTGATGAAATTTCAGGTAGAACCAAATTTTAATCTCTAATTTTGTGAAAGAATACAAAGAATGGAAAATAAAGATTTGACAATACGAGAAGTGATTTATCGCGATATGGATACGTTGATTATGGCAAAATTGAAAAACGGATCTAACATTTCAATAGATGATTTGATCGATATTTCTTCTTATTTAGCAGCAAGTTTGTTCCGTGAACGTTGGAAACAAAAAGGTGAGTTGAGCGAAGAGGAAGTGAATATCGTTTTAGGAAATTTAGGTGATTTTTGCAACGAGCATTTTGGTGAATATTTTACTCAACAAGATTTTGATAAAATTGTAAAGATCTCTCAATTATTGTTACAAAAACCTACGTTTGATAACGATTCGAAAGATTTTTTTGATGAAATATTGAAAAAATAAAAAAACCTCTCAAATATTTGAGAGGTTTTTTTATTAAGATTAGAATTGCTTATTGCCATCCACCTCCAACAGCACGATACAATTCGACCATTGATGATAAAGATGATAATTTCGCATCAACAACATTCAATTCAGCATTTAACCCATTGTCTCTTGCTGTAATTACTTCTAAATAGTTTGCCATACCGTAGTTTAACAATTCTTCAGAATAGGTAATTGCTTGATTGTATAATTGATATTCTTTTTGTTTATATTCAGCTTTCTTCGTTGCTGCATTGTATGTGTATAACGCATCAGAAACCTCTTTACTTGCATTTAAGATTTTGCTTTTGTAATTAATCAAAGCATTTTCTTGATTTGCTAAAGCGACTTCTTTTTGCGTACGCAATTTACGTTGTTGTAATAAAGGTTGAGTTAAGCTACCGATAACCGTCGCAAATAAAGATTGCGCACTAAACAATTTATCGATATCAATTCCTTGTACACCACCAGTTGCAGTAATAGAAAGAGAAGGATAAAAACTTGCATTCGCAACGTTAACATTCTCAAAAGCGTTCATCAATCCAAACTCTGCAGCTTTGATATCAGGACGATTTTCTAATAATTGAGCTGGAACACCAACAGATAATTTTTCGTCAATTTTTTGAGAAGCTAAGTTTGTACGATTAATAGATTGAGGATTTGTTCCTAACAAAATACTCATCACATTTTCGTTCATCTTAATTCCATTTTCAACGTCAACCAATAATGATTTCACATTGAACAATTGCGCTTCCGTTTGGTTAACTGCAACTTCTGTAACATTACCAGCTTCTTTCAAAGCTTTCGTTGTTTCTAAACTTTGCTCGCGGTTGATTAAAGTTTTATCTAAAATTCTTTTTTGCTCATCTAAAGCCAATAAGTTGTAATACGTATTTGCAATAGAAGCAACAATTTGTGTTTTAACCGCTTTGTGCGCTTCTACAGTTTGCAAATAAGTTGCAGCTGATGCACGTTGATTACTTCTAATTTTACCCCAAATATCTGCTTCCCAACTTAAGTTCCCTGAAACTTCGTATTGACTTTGTGCACGTTTTGACATCAATGCACCAAACTGAGTGTTACGAGAGTTTTCTGTAAACGTATATTTTGGCCCAACAGATAAAGTTGGTAAATAACCTGCTTTACCTTGTTTAGCATACGCTTCAGCGACTGCAATATTTTGCAGTGCTGAACGTATATCTAAATTATTTTGTAAACCTTGATTAATCAAAGCTTGTAATTGAGTGTCTGTAAAAATTTGTTTCCAAGAAACAGTTGCAACACTTGCACTGTCTTTTGCAATAACATCTGTTCTGAAATTTGCTTCATTTACAACAGCTTCAGGACGATGATAATCTTTTGCTACGAAACAAGACTGAACAGCAAACAATCCAGCTGCGATTAAAGTAATATTAAATATTCTGTACTTTTTCATTTTTAGATTGAATTATTATGTTCAATTTCTTCTTGTGGACGATCAAATTTAATTGGTTTAACTTTTTCTTGTAATGTTTGGAAAACAACAAACAATACTGGAATAACAAATAAACCTAAAATTGTACCTACTAATAAACCAAATGCTGCTCCTGTTGCTACAGAACGGTTACCAGCAGATGATACACCTGTTGCAAATACTAATGGCATTAATCCTAAAATGAAGGCAAAAGATGTCATCAAAATTGGACGTAAACGAGCTTTCGCTCCATCTATAGCTGCCTGAATAATTGACATTCCGTGTACACGTCTTTGTAATGCAAACTCTACAATCAAAATGGCATTTTTGGCGAGTAAACCAACCAACATGATTAAGGCAATTTGGAAATAAATATTATTTTCTAATCCAGCTAACCATTGAGATAAATATGCACCCATCATACCACAAGGAACAGATAATAATACTGCGAATGGTAAAACATAAGATTCATATTGTGCAGATAAAATAAAGTACACGAATACGATACATAAAGCAAAAATCATTGCTGTTTGAGAACCTGAATTAATCTCTTCACGAGTAAGACCTGTAAAGTCAGTACTATAAGAAGTAGATAATGTTTGTTCAGAAACTTGATTAATTGCTGTAATTGCATCACCTGTAGAAAATCCTGGTTTTACAGCTCCTGTAATATTAGCTGATGTAAATAAGTTGAAACGGTTAACAGAGTTAGGACCATATACACGTTTTAAAGTCACAAATTGTGAAACTGGTGTCATTGAACCTGCATCCGTTTTCACGAACATTTTATTTAAACTTGTTTCATTGATACGATCATCTGGCGAAGCTTGAATGTACACACGGTATTGTTTACCAAAACGTGTAAAGTCAGCTGCATATAATCCTCCAATATATCCTTGTAAAGTTGAGAAAATAGAACTTACTGAAACACCAGATTGTTTTGCTCTTTCAATATTAACATCGATTTCGTATTGAGGGAAACCTGTATTTAAAGAAGTTTGAGCATACATAATTTCTGGACGTTGCATTAATGCACCAATATATTCCTTTGCAACTTTATCAAAATCAGCAATGTCTCCACCTGTTTTATCTAATAATTTCAATTCGAAACCAGAAGACATACCAAAACCTGGAATTGATGGTGGTTGGAAGAAAATCATTTGAGCATCAGGAATTTGAGCTGCAGCACCAAATAATTGTCCAATGATTGATTGTACTGATAAAGCATCTGTTGTACGTTCTTCGAATGGTTTCAATTTAATGAACATCATACCATAATTAGAACCAGCTCCAGAAATAATAGAGTTACCTGAGATAATTGTTGCTTTATCTAATCCAGGAATTTTTTCAATTTTTTTCTGGAATTCTTTTTCAACTTCATACACACGGTCCATAGAAGCACCCGCTGGTAATTCGATATTACCAATAATAAATCCGTTATCTTCAGTTGGCACGAAACCTGTTGGCATCATTTTTCCAATACCCCAAATTCCTACTCCACTAAGAATAATTAATAAGAATGAAATCCATTTGTGTTTAATTAAAAATTTGAATGAATTACCATATTTATGTGTCATACGATCAAATGAAGCATTGAAAGCATCAAAGAATCGTTGAATAAAGTTACGTTTTTGCTCTCCTTCTTGATGTGGTTTTAAGAATAAAGCACACAATGCTGGAGATAATGTCAAGGCATTTAATGCCGAAATTAAAATGGCAACAATTAAAGTAATACCAAATTGTTTGTAGAATACTCCAGTAGGTCCTGAGATAAATGTTACTGGTACGAACACCGCACACATTACTAATGTAATTGAGATAATCGCTCCAGAAATTTCATCCATCGCATTTTTCGTTGCATCCATAGGAGCTTCGTGATGAGACTCCATTCGAGCATGCACGGCTTCCACAACAACAATGGCATCATCCACCACAATACCAATGGCGAGTACTAAGGCAAATAACGTTAATAAGTTTAACGAGAATCCTGCCAAATTAAGGAAAAAGAATGTACCAATAATAGACACTGGTACCGCAATCAATGGTACTAATGTAGAACGGAAATCTTGTAAGAAAATATATACAACAATAAATACTAAGATAAACGCCTCTATCATTGTGTGAACAACTTTAGAAATAGACGCATCTAAGAATGTATTTGTATCCATTAAGATAGTGTAAGAAACTCCTTCTGGTAATAATTTAGAAGCTTTTTCTAACTCAGCTCTTAAGTTTACAATAATTTCTTGTGCATTAGATCCTGGCGTTTGATAAACAGCAAATACAGCAGAAGGATCTCCATCCATTGCAGAACGTCCTGCATAAGATTGAGCACCAAATTCTACATTCGCTACATCTTTTAATCTAAGAACCTGTCCGTTTGGTAAAGATTTAATAACAATATTACGATATTGATCTTCTGTCTTGTATCGTCCAGAATATGTGATTGTATATTGGAATGATTGTCCAGAGTTTTCCCCTAACGAACCAGCAGCAGCTTCAAGAGATTCTTGAGATAAAGCTGCAGAAACTTCAGAAGGAACTAAACCATAACTAGCCATACGAGAAGGATCTAACCAAATACGCATAGAATAAGTCATCGCACCAAACACAGTTGCATCCCCTACACCGTTTACACGTTTTAAGGCTGGAATAATGTTGATGTTCAAATAATTCTGAAGATAAATCTCATCATATTTAGGGTTTGTTGAACTAAACGAAGCAAACATCAATGCTGATGTCTGTTGTTTTTGTGTCACAACCCCAGAACGAGTTACCTCCGAAGGTAATAATGGTGTAGCACGTGCCACACGGTTTTGTACGTTTACCTGTGCGATATCTCCATCTACACCTGGTTTAAATACAACATCGATAGAAGCAGAACCGTTATTAGAGGCAGTAGAAGAAATATAATCCATTCCTTCAACCCCGTTCACCTGTTCCTCTATCGGAATAATTACAGACTCCATTACTGTCTTTGCATTTGCTCCAGGATACGAAGCAGAAATTTTTACAGTAGAGGGTGCAATATCTGGATATTGTGTTACTGGAAGCGATATAAGCCCCAGTATCCCCAATATCAATATAAGGATAGAAATTACCGTAGATAGTACGGGTCTTTCAATAAACTTTTTTAACATATCTATTTACAATTTAGAATACCGTTTTTGTAGATTCTACGATTTGATCAAAGTTTGCTGGAGTTGGTTTAACAGCTGTTTTATCACGTAATTTACCTACACCTTGTGCAACAACTTTATCACCTTTCTTCACTCCGTCTTTTACAACTGCCATATTGTTCGCTCTTTCTACAACAGTAATTGGAGTTGCATAAGCTGTATCTTTTGTTACTTTGTAAACATAAGTCATACCTTGCTGTTCAAATGTTGCAGCTTCTGGTACAACCAATACATCAACATAAGTTTTTGGAACACGAATACGTCCTGAATTACCATTTGCCAAAAGCTTAGCCTCGTTGTTAAACGTAACACGGAAATCGATTGTTCCTGTTGTTGGGTTAATTTGACCAGTTACAGTTTGTATTTTACCTTTCTCAGGATAAACATCTCCATTAGCTAATACTAATTCTACTGCTGGAATTTTATTTAATTTATCTTTTAAAGTAGTTCCTTCTGATTTAGAAATAAAGTTTAAATATTCTTTCTCATTCATAGAGAAATAAGCATATACTCTACTTGTATTTGAGACTGTAGTAATTGGAGTTTGATCCGTAGGACCAACTAATGTCCCTTGACGAGAATTAATAGAACCAACCACTCCACTAATAGGTGCTCTAACAACAGAATAATCTACATTTGCTTGAGCTCCTTTGTAATTTGATTGAGCTTGAGTAACACCAGCCTGCGCTTGAGACTTAGCAGCTAAAGCTTGATTGTAACTCGCTTGTGCTTTTGCTAGATTAGCTTTTGCAGTTTCTAATTGTACATTACTAATAATGTTTTTTTGTACCAACGGAGTCAATTTGTTCACCTCTACTTGAGCTGCTTGCACTGCCGCTTGCGCTGCACTTACATTAGCCTGAGCCGCTTTTACATTAGCTTGCGCTGCACCAACACCAGATTTTAAAGCATCCGCATTTTGAGTTAAAACATTTGTTTCTAATTTGAACAAAGGTTGACCAGCTTGTACATATTGACCTTCATCAACATAAACTTCTGTAATGTATCCTTGGATTTTTGCACGAACATCATTATTTACGATACCTTGAATATTTGCAGGGTATTCATCATAACTCGTCACCACTTTCGTAGGCACATCAACTACCGGATAAGGTGTTGGACCTTGTGCTTGTTGAGCAGCAGCATTGTCTTTCTTTCCACAAGAACTCAAAGCTATTGCCAAAGCACCAACCATTATAACGTTAACGTTTTTCATATTACTTTTACTTATTTTCTAGTTGAATTTTATTTATTTTTTGTATTGTTTCGTCTAATATCACTTTCGTTTGATTAAGATGTTCCAAATAGATATCAACTACTCTATTTTCAACATTTTTAGAAAGCGTATTATTCGCTAGTTTATGTTCTTTTATTCGATTTGTATAACCTATATCTTGAGAAATCATTTCAAATAAAAAATCTAATTTCTCTGTCAAATAATTAAAATTTAATCTAAAATATCTTTTTCTAGAGTTAATTTTATTTATGTATTCGATGTGTTTCATCGATAGTAAGTAGTTAATAGAGTTTGATAAGGAACTTTTACTAACATTAAAAATCTCAAGAAGTTCTTCAAACGTAAACCCCTCCTCATCCGATTCTAAAATCATGTATGCTTGCAATTTAGCCGTCAATGGAGGAAAACTATAGGTTCTCTCCAGAAAAGCGCTAAAGCTGCAAAAAAGATCCGAATTACATGCTTGATTTTTTATATTCATAATGTGTATAATCTACAAAACCATGCAAATATAAAATAGTTAGTTCGGTTTACACAGAACTAACTATACTTTTTTCGATATTTAACAATTAATTAAATTAATAATTTGTTAATTCATACCTAAAATCCTAACAAAAAATAGACCAAACAAATTAAAAATAAAGCTATTATAGCATAATTAATTATTATTTTACACAATATTATATAAACAACCTTTTGTTTTAAAGAGCTATTGAGGTTTGAAATTTATAGGAGTTTTTGTTAAAAAATTATTAATTTCATCAACATCGTTCTGGTAATCAAATTTTAAATCTTCATGAAATTTTTCAAAAATAGAAAAAATCAATTTCAATCTCCCAAGTTGATAGTTGTATAATTTTTCTGCATTATCTCCCGTTGTATAAGTTTCAAAAAGATAAGGATAACGACTAAAAGATTCTTGAATGATATATTTTCTCAATTCAAATTCTGACACTTTATCTTTCGTAATTTGAACATGATAATTCACAATTCCACTCAATGTTTTTAGCGTCAACAACAATTGACGATGACTTCTATTTATATTAATCTGATTAATTAAGTGATGAGACTTTTTAAACTGTAAATCAATCTTTTCATAAATATTTTTTACACGTTCCTGCAAATCACTTTCATCTTCTAATAATTGAAAATGTAAATGCTCTACCAAGGTTTCATCTTTATTGATAAGACGTAAAAGAAGTTTATCCTTTTCTTTTGAAGGAAGATCTAAAATAGAATTTTTCAATTCAGGAACGTCTTTCAATTTCATACTTATTTTGTTTGCTGTTAGCTTGTTTAAAATTACAAAAATATTCGAGAAAATTCGTTTTATCCAAAACGATTAAATCATATAAATAATGTATATTCGAAAAAATAAATCATAACCTAAATGCCAAAATCACTCAAAACCTACATCATTTCCTCTGTTCTTTTCATTCTTTTTTTGTTGAGTTTAAGCCTTATTGGTTTGAATTTAAAAGGAGAATATACCTATCAAATTCTAGCTTGGACTTGGATTATTTTCACCTTTTACATCATTATTAAATTTTGGAAAATCATCTATATCAAAATTTATGGATTTTTGCTTTTTGCTTTAGTTGGATTAAGCATTTTACCAATGGCAATTCCGTTTATTGCAATCCTTAGTTTTTTATTTAATTTGGATACAATTCAAACCATTAAAATGAACGACGAATACAAAATAGTGGTTATGAAAAAAGTTATGGCAAAGAAACGTGCCTATATCTACAATTCTGAATCTAAATTTCTTATTTTAGAAAAATCACAAAATATTGCGAGACCAGATTATAGTGACATTGTTTCTGAAACATTAAATATTAATTTTGATGATCCAAAGTTATATGAATACGAAAACGAACCTATTCAACAAGCTAAATTGGTTTCTGTAAACAAGGATAGTATTGGCATTGAATATCAAATTCTCAACAAAAAGAAAATTATTTATCATAATCTTAACGAAACTTATGGATATTAAACGTATTTCGTGATTTATAATCCGTACTTTTGCACTCCGAAAAAAGGATTATAATTATGAAAAGCGTTGTAGAACACAGAAAATTACTTGGAGTTGATAAAAATGTTACTCTAAAAGAGTTGAAAACAATTTACAGAAATACGATGAAAGATGCGCATCCTGATAAATTTATCAACGACGAAGCAGGTAAAATAGAAGCCGAAGAAAAAAGTAAAGTTGTGATCGAAGCATACCACTTTTTAGTAAGTATTAATCCTGAAACGCACGAAAAAAACAAAGAAGAATATACGATTACAACTGCAAAATCCAACATTCATGATTTTTATATGGATGAACAAATTTTGAAAGTAGAACATTTAGATGGAAATCATTACGAATATTTCGGTGTTCCTAAAAACACGTACATCAAAATGGTAAATTCTGACTCTCCAAGCCGTTTTGCTAGAAGACATATCTATGGAAAATTTACACATAGAAAAGCTGGTGAAGCAATGAAAGATTAATTATGTCTCAATATTATAATGAAAAAATCTGCTCACTAGTCGAAAAATTATATATTTCTTCAGGCAACTCAAAAGAAAGATTATCAGAATGCCAAGAAAAAATAATATCGTGTTATTTAGCCTCTAAAACTGCTAATTTATCTGATGAAGCAAATGAATTTTGGAATAAATTTAACGAAGAGTATTTATCCAAAATTAATATATATGAAGATAATAGAGCTAAAAATGTAAATTTATATAGTTTATTAAGTAAAAAACGATTTAAATCTCTAGAAAAATATTATCTCTTTTTTCTAGAAGAATATTCTAAAATATAGCATAAAAAAAACCACATCATGAGATGTGGTTTTTTTGGTTTATATATTCTATTGATTAGTTTCCTAAAATATAGTTGAAAATCAATGGTGCTACGATTGTTGCATCAGATTCGATCATGTATTTTGGTGTATCGATATCTAATTTACCCCAAGTAATTTTCTCGTTTGGAACAGCTCCAGAATAAGATCCGTAAGATGTTGTAGAGTCAGAGATTTGACAGAAATATGCCCAGAAAGGAACATCTGTCCACTCTAAATCTTGATACATCATTGGAACAACACAAATAGGGAAATCTCCAGAGATACCACCTGCAATTTGGAAGAAACCTACACCTTTACCATCAGAATTTGCACGATACCATTCTGTTAAGTAAATCATGTATTCAATTCCAGATTTTACCGTAGACGCTTTTAAATTTCCTTTGATTACATTAGATGCAAAAATGTTTCCTGTTGTAGAATCTTCCCAACCTGGACAAACGATAGGTAAATTTTTCTCAGCTGCAGCAACAATCCAAGAATCTTTAGGATCAATTTCGTAGTATTGTTCTAGAACTCCAGAATTTACAACTTGGTATAAAAATTCGTGTGGTAAATAACGTTCACCTTTTTCTTCTGCTGCATGCCAAACATTTTCTAAATGCTCTTGTAAACGACGAAAAGCTTCCTCTTCTGGAATACAAGTATCTGTAACACGGTTAAAGTGCGTATCTAACAATTCACGCTCTTGCTCTGGTGTTAAATCACGGTAATTTGGAATTCTTTTATAGTGAGAATGCGCAACTAAATTCATTACGTCTTCTTCTAAATTTGCTCCTGTACAAGAAATGATGTGCACTTTATCTTGGCGAATCATTTCAGCTAATGAAATTCCTAATTCAGCAGTAGACATTGCTCCACCCAAAGAAATTAACATTTTACCACCTTCTAACAAGTGTTGCTCATATCCTTTTGCAGCGTCAACTAAAGCAGCTGCATTAAAGTGTCTATAGTTATGTTCTATAAACTGACTGATTGGTCCTTTACTCATTTTATTTGTTTTTTATTTATTTAAAATTTAATTATTTGTACCCCAAAGTATTCAACACATCTTGATGCGTTTGCTCTTCAGAATATACTTTTGCTTCATAATTTTCGTCAATCAAAATATATTTAGGTTGAGGAATCAAACAGTGATTAATTCCACCAAATCCACTAATATTATCTTGATATGCTCCTGTATTAAAGAAACCAATGTACAATGGTTTTGCTTGATCATATTTCGGAAGATAAATGGCATTTACATGTTGTTCTGAATTGTAATAATCATCAGAATCACACGTTAAACCTCCTAATAATACACGCTCATACTTATCGTACCAACGGTTAATTGGCAACATGACAAATCGTTTCGAAATTGCCCAAGCATCTGGCAAAGTTGTCATAAAAGAAGAATCGATCATATCCCAATATTCCTTATCATTTTGTTTCTTTTGATAAAGAATTTTGTAGACTACTCCTCCACTTTCTCCTACTGTAAACGAACCAAATTCTGTAAAAATGTTTGGAACAGGAATTCCTTCTTCATCACAAATCATTTTAATTTGCAACAAGATTTCTTTCGCCATGTATTCGTAATCGTATTCGAAATTCAACGAATTTTTGATTGGGAATCCACCACCAATATTCAAACTATCTAATTCTGGACAAACTTTTTTAAGGTTTACATAAACTCTCAAACATTTTGTCAACTCATTCCAATAATACGAATTATCTTTAATACCTGTATTAATGAAGAAATGAAGCATTTTCAATTTAATGCGTTCATTTGGTTTTACCATTGTTTGATAAAACGGTACAATATCCTTGTATCCAATTCCTAAACGAGAGGTATAAAACTCAAATTTCGGTTCTTCTTCCGATGCAATACGAATTCCGATTTCAAAATCGCCTTCTATCGCTTCCGAAAACAGATCAACTTCTTCGTAATTATCAATCACTGTGATTGTTTTACGATGTCCGCTATTTACCAAACGAGCAATGTTTTCTACATACTCCTCACGTTTGAAACCGTTACAAACAACATATTGATCGTCTGTAATCAAACCTTCTCCAATCAAATTTTCGACAATATTAATGTCAAATGCAGAAGATGTTTCGATGTGAATATCGTTTTTTAATGCTTCGCCTAAAATGTGACGAAAGTGAGAACTTTTTGTACAATAACAATAATTGTAAGTTCCTTCATAGTTTAACTCTTCACGCGCTTTCTCAAACCAACCTTTCGCTTTTTGTATATTTTGCGAAATTTTAGGTAAATAAGTAAATTTCAATGGCGTACCATGTTCTTCGACCAAAGCTTTTAGGTCAATTCCATTAAATTTTAAGTACTCTCCATCTAATTCAAATTCATCTTGTGGAAAGTCAAATGATTGCGTGATTAAATCTATGTATTTAGTTTTCATTATGCTTTATAAATGTTACGTGTGTTGAATAATTCTAAAAATTTTGCGAGAAAAAATTTAGGGTATTACAGACGTATCGCATAATATACATTGCGAAGCAATAAGGGGAAAGAATAATTCTTAAATTCGTTTCTATTCATTAAAACTACTGCGTTAAAGCTCTTTCTATTCTCAACGCTTTCGAATAAAAGGTTAAAACTCATCAACTTTTTTTATTAAAAAAATTATAAAAATACTTGTCGCAAATATAAGTTTTTTAATTCTGTTAAAAAGATAAAATAATATTAAAATTTAGCTTTACAGAACTGATGTTTTATGATGTAGGACAAATAATCAACAATTGTTCAAAAATTTATTTTTTCTTTAAGGTTTAGCAAGGTTAAATATTGTATTTTTGAAATCGTTTTGAACGTAAATTATGGGTAAAATTATTGCTATTGCTAACCAAAAGGGTGGTGTTGGTAAAACGACAACTTCGTTAAACCTTGCCGCTTCATTAGGTGTTTTAGAAAAAAAAGTTTTATTAATTGACGCAGATCCGCAAGCAAATGCAACATCTGGTTTGGGTTTTGATTTGGATGAAATCGAAGCAGGAACGTATGAAGTATTGGAAAATGAAGTACTTGCGAGCAAAGCTATTTTACAATCAGAATCGCCAAACCTAGACATGATGCCTGCTCATTTAGATTTAGTTGCTGCCGAGATTGAGATTGTGGATTACGAGAACCGCGAATACATGTTAAAAAACGCGTTATCAGAAATCAAAGATCAATATGATTATATTATTATAGATTGCGCGCCCTCACTTGGTTTGATTACACTTAATGCGCTTACTGCTGCTGATTCTGTGATTATTCCTATTCAGTGCGAATATTTCGCGTTAGAAGGTTTAGGAAAATTATTAAATACGATAAAAGGAATTCAACAACATCACAACAAGGAATTGGATATCGAAGGTTTATTGTTAACGATGTATGATTCTCGCTTACGCCTTTCTAATCAGGTTTTAGACGAGGTAAACAATCATTTTCCGCAAATGGTTTTCAAAACAATTATTACTCGAAATGTACGTTTGTCTGAAGCACCAAGTTTTGGCGAAACAATTATTCAGTACGATGCAGCAAGTAAAGGTGCAGAAAATTACTTAAATTTAGCGCGTGAATTTTTAATTAACAACAACGATACAGTTTAAATAAAATGGCAAAGCCAAATAAAAATAATCGCTTGGGACGTGGATTATCTGCTCTATTAAAGGATGAACCAACTGTAAAAACAGCACAAGATGAAGGTGCTAAGAAATTGGTTGGAAATATTTTGGAAATAGATTTAGAAAAAATCACCGCGAATCCTTGGCAACCACGAACTAATTTCGATAAAAAAGCTTTAGAGGAACTGGTTTCGTCTATTCAAACATTAGGCGTTATTCAACCGATTACGATTCGTAAAAAACCAACTGGAGAATATGAATTAATTTCTGGTGAAAGACGTTTTCGCGCTTCGCAATTAGCTGGTAAAAAAACAATTCCAGCTTATGTGCGTTTAGCAAATGACCAAGAAATGCTAGAAATGGCATTGGTCGAAAATATTCAGCGTCAAGATTTAGATGCGATCGAAATTGCACTTTCTTACCAACAATTGATTGATGAAATCAAGTTAACACAAGAAGAATTAAGTAAACGTGTTGGAAAAGACAGAACGTCTATTACCAATTATTTACGTTTATTGAAATTAGATCCAATCATCCAAACAGGAATTCGTGACGGAATGATTTCAATGGGACACGGTCGTGCTTTGATGGCGATTGATGATACTGATTTACAATTTGATATTTACGAAAAAATTGTCAAAAATAATTTATCTGTTCGTGATACAGAACGTTTAATCAAATCGATAAAAGAAGGAAAACCAGAGAAAAAAGCAACAAATGAATTGCCTTCTCTGTACAAGGAAGCGTTAAGTTCTATTTCAAATTCATTGAATACAAAAGTTGAAATAAAACGTGCAAATAATGGAAAAGGTAAAATCATTTTGAATTTTACTTCTGATGATGAGTTTGAACGATTAAGAAAATTCTTAAATGAAAATTAAAACATTCTTACTTGGATTAACGATTTCATCGACGTTTGCTTTTGGTCAAGTTAAAACTGACTCTTTAGTAGTTGTCGAAAATAATGTTATTGTAAATGATACGATGAGCGTGACTAAAGAAGTTTTGATGGAAAAAAGTCCAATTAGAGCCTCTTTGTATTCGGCTATTTTACCTGGTGCAGGACAATTGTACAACAAAAAATGGTTGAAAGCGCCAATCGCTTTAGGTTTAGTAGGAACAGGAACTGGTTTTACTATTTATTACAATAATTTGTACAAAAAATACCGAAAAGCGTACATCGCAGTAAGAGAAGGAACACCAAATGAATTCTCAGGAATTTTATCTGCAGAACAATTGGCAGTTATTCAAGACGATTACAAACGAAAACGCGATTATAGTGTCGCTTTAACAGCATTAGCTTATTTATTAAATATTGTTGATGCAACTGTTGATGCGCATTTATATACAGTTCGTAATGACACTGAAATGTCATTCAAACCAACAGTCATTCAAGATGAAATGACATTAGAGCCAGTTTTAGGATTGGCATTTAACTTAAAATTTTAGAAATTAAAGATGAAAATTGCATTAATAGGATACGGAAAAATGGGAAAAGCCATTGAAGAAATTTTAGTTCAACGCGGACACGAAGTTGTACTTAAAATATCTCGTACTCCACTTGCGGAAGAATTAAATGATGTTGAAGTTGCAATAGAATTTTCTAGACCAGAATTTGCTTACGACAACCTTAAAGTATTACTTAAAAATAAAGTCGCAACAATTTGTGGAACAACAGGATGGCTAGATAAACAAGAAGAAATTAATCATTTAGCAATTTCAAATAACACCGCTTTTTTATATGCTTCTAACTTTAGTTTGGGCGTTAATTTATTCTTCGAATTAAATTCTATTTTAGCTCGAATGATGAATAAATACCGCAATGAATACCAAATTAATTTGGAAGAAATTCATCATACACAAAAGCTTGATGCACCTTCTGGAACAGCAATTACAATTGCAGAAGGAATTATTGACAATTCAACATATAATTCTTGGTCGATGGACGAAAAAGCAAAAGATATTATTCCAGTTGAAGCAAAAAGAATTGAAGATGTTCCCGGAACACATATCGTACAATATAACTCTGATGTAGACACTATTGAGATTTCTCATACTGCACATTCACGCAAAGGTTTTGCTCTTGGAGCCGTGATTGCTGCAGAATGGATTTGGAATAAACAAGGTGTTTTCACAATGAAAGATGTACTTGAACTAAACTAAATTAAAATACTAAATATCAAAAACTTATGCATGTACTAATTTACTGGTTAATTGGTTTTATTATTGCCAATATAATCTTTGGAGCTGCAACTTGGAAATTATATAAAAATGCTGGAAAGCAAGCAATTCAAGCTTATATTCCTTTTCTAAATATTTGGAAAGGTTTAGAAATTATTCACCGTCCAAAATGGTGGATTATTCTATTTTATTTGCCAATTGTTGGTCCTATTTTTTGGTTAGTATTCTTTGTTGATTTAGGAGATTCTTACGGAAAAATTGAAACAAAAGACAAAGTCATTATGGTTTTGACTTTAGGTTTATACATTTTTGCAGTTAATTATTCTGATAATCCAAAATATTTAGGACCAGAAAAACGCAAACCAACGTTTGTTTCTTCATTGATTTTTGCCCTTGTTCTGGCTACTTTGGTTCATAACTGGTTTATTCAACCAATGATTGTTCCAACAGGATCGATGGAAAATACAATCAAAATTGGTGATGCTTTATTTGTAGAAAAAGTAAGTCACGGAGCGCGTGTTCCTATGACGCCAATCGGAATTCCGTTCTCTGAGTTTATTTACCGTGATGGTTTTATCAACAAAGCACGCTTACCTTATATGCGTCTTCCGGGTTGGAGAGATTTAAAATCAAATGATATTGTAGTTTTCAACTATCCTACAGATTCTATTTACAATGCTATTGATCGTAAAGATGCATATGTAAAACGTTTAATCGGTTTACCTGGAGAAACTGTACAAATTCGTAATGGAGTTTTATATGTAAACGATAAAAAATTCATTCCGAAAAAAGATGCACAAGTTCAACATGCTTATACAGTTATTGTGAAAACTCCTTTCAGCGATAAATTATTATACGATAATTTTGGAATCATAAGTACAGATTATAATGCTGCAAAACAAGGTGACGGAACATTTATTTATCAATTTGCTGCTTTGACTGATGCTCATGTTACAGCAATGAAATCTAATGCAAATGTCGTTTCTGTTGAACCAATTTTACAACCAGTTGGTGAAAAAACAGAGCACATTGTAAATGGAAAAATTGATAGTACAAATACTATTTTCCCTGTAAACAAAACGTGGAATACAGATCAATACGGACCTTTATATATCCCGAAAAAAGGTGATGTAGTTGATGTAAACAAAGAAACCTTAGCACAATACATCAATGTAATTCGTAAATACGAGCATAATAGTTTGCGTGTAGATTCTGCGAATGGTAAGTTTGATGTGTACATTAACGATCAAAAAACAAATAAATACGAAATCAAACAAAACTATTACTTCATGATGGGAGATAATAGAAATCAGTCGTTAGATGCGCGTTTCTTTGGATATGTTGGAGAAGATCATATCATTGGTCGTCCAATTATGATTTGGGCAAATATGAACGGAATGTTTGAGCCTGCTGCTCCTAAGAAATTTATTTGGAACCGTTTCTTTACATCAATCAATAATGATAATCCAGACAAAACTTCGTACGGAATTTATGTTTTAATTGCCTTAATTGGTTGGATTGGATACGATATTGTAAAAGCTCGTAAAGAGAAGAAGAAAAACAAATATTAATAAAAAGAGCGATTAAAATCCTCTAAATTATAAAATTAACAACACTATAAATGTGCATTATAAGCTACTTGTAATGCACATTTCCATATAAAATAATAGAATGAAAAATACGTTTGCAGCTTTTTATTTTGGACCGATTGATTACTATGCAGAAATGGTAAAAAGCCAAACTTTGGATATCGAAGTTCAAGAAAATTTTCAAAAGCAAACTTACCGTAACCGCATGTATATTTTGGGCGCAAATGGTAAATTGATGTTGAATATTCCAATCTTACACAACGGAACGCGTTTGTTCAAAGATTTGCAACCTTCTTACGAATATGATTGGCAAAAAGAACACATCAAATCATTAAAATCAGCTTATCAAAGTTCTCCATATTTCGAATATTATGAAGATGAAGTTATTCCGATTTTAGAACAAAAAGAGAAATTTCTTTTAGATTTTAATCTAAAAACAATTGATTTCATCAACAAAAAATTAAGCTTAGATTTGGATATTTCTAAAACTGAAACCTATCAAGATCTAAACCCTGAAAATGATTTCAGAAATCAATTTTCTGCTAAAAAAGCTCCTCAATATAACTTACCAGAATATGCGCAAGTTTTTGATGATAAATTTGAGTTTATAGAAGGTTTGAGTATCTTAGATTTACTTTTTAGCGAAGGACCAAGTGCCGCAGTATATTTAAAAAACTTAATAAAATAACAACATGAGAAAATTATTTATTGCTTTAGGATTTGCCTTTACATTAGGGTTTGCTCAAGCACAAACAACAGAAGTACCAAAAGAAAAATGGTATCATGCAGGTGTTGAACAAACAGGTATTTATGGTGTAAATACCGATCAAGCTTTACAATTCTTAAAAGACAACAAAAGAAAAGCGAATACAATTATTGTAGGAGTTTTAGACAGTGGTGTTGAGAATTTTCACGAAGATTTGAAAGCAAATATGTGGACAAATCCAAAAGAAATTCCAGGAAACGGAATCGATGATGACAAAAATGGTTACATTGACGACGTACATGGTTGGTCTTTTTTAGGAACTGCAAAAGGAATCAATTACAATGATGATACAACTGAATTAACACGTCTTTACAAAGCTTTATCATCTAAATACGCAACTTTTGATCAAAAGAAAAATCACGAAGCTATTGTAAAAAATCCTACTGAATATGCTGAATTTCAAAAAATTGAAAAAGAATATTTAAGTGCTGTAGGAAAAGCAAAATATAACCAACAAGTTGCTCAATCTAAATTGAATGCAGTTGAAGGTGGTATAAATAAAATGGTTCTTGAATTTGGTGATACTAAATTATCAAAAGATATTTTAAAGAATTATCAACCAACAGATTCTCAAATCTTAGAAGCTTTGTGGATTTTTGGTGAGTTAAAAGAAGAGCAATGGGTTGGAAAAACGATGAAAGAAGTTTCGAATACCTATTTAGGAGCTGCTCGTCGTGCTGCGAAGGGAGATGCTTTATCTTCTCACTTAAATCTAGATTTGGTTGATCGTAAAGATGTTGACAATCCAAATGATAAGAAAGAACGTTTTTATGGAAATGGAGATTCTAACGGACCTGAGTCTTCTCACGGAACTCACGTTGCTGGAATTATCGGTGCTGTAAGAGGAAATAATATCGGTTCTGAAGGAACAACAGGAGGAAATAATGTAAAAATTATGTCTGTTCGTACAGTTCCAAATGGAGATGAGCGCGATAAAGATGTTGCAAATGCTATTTATTACGCAGTTGACAATGGAGCAAAAATCTTGAACATGTCTTTCGGAAAACCTTATTCTCCTGATGCAGATTTAGTTTGGGATGCATTCAAATATGCTTCTGATAAAGGTGTTTTAATCGTTAAAGCGGCAGGAAATAGCAACGAAGACATTGATGTTCATGTACATTATCCAACTAATTTCAGAAATGGAAATACAGTTTCTAAATCTGTCCTTACAGTTGGTGCTTCTACTAAAGATCCAAATGCCTTAAAAGCTCGTTTCTCAAACTATGGTAAAAAATCGGTAGATGTTTTTGGACCAGGACAAGAGATCTATGCAACATATCCAGGGGTTGATCAATATCGCTTCTTAAACGGAACTTCTATGGCCTCACCTGCTGTTGCTGGTGTTGCAGCGTTAGTTTGGTCACATTATCCAAAATTAACGGCAGAAGATATTCGTACTATTTTAATGGAAACAGTAAATAAAAACGAGCAATTAAAAGATATTTCTGTTGCTGGAGGTGTTGTAGATTCTTACAAAGCTGTAAAAAAAGCTGAAGAAATTTACAAACAACGTAAGTTGAAATAATTTTAAATTTAACACAACATTATAAAAAGGCTTCAAATTTTGGAGCCTTTTTTGCGTTTAAACTCGGGATAATTTTAGATGTAACAATTTCGGTTGTTTCTCGACATATAGATAAAATCAATTATGAAAAAATTCTTATTAAGTATATCAGTTGCCATATTTGTTGGTGTGACATCGTTCGCACAAGAAACGACAACTGCTCTACCTTTACCTAAAGTTGATCAAAAATATTGGCAACACGAATCTTTCGAAGAAAGTGGTGTTTATGGTGTTAATACTCAAAAAGCGTTACAATTTTTAGAATCAAAAAAACGTAAACCATCACAGTTAATTGTTGGTGTTTTAGATTCTGGAGTTGAGATTACTCATCCAGATTTAAAAGATAATATTTGGACAAATAGCAAAGAAATTGCTGGGAATGGAATTGACGATGATAAAAATGGTTATATAGATGATATTCACGGTTGGAATTTTATCGGAGGAAAAGATGGTAAAAATGTTGATGGAGATACATTAGAGTTAACACGTCTTTTTGTAAAATACCGCGATTTATTCGAAAAAAGTAAAGATGCTGCTTCAAACAAAACGAAATTCCCAAAAGAATTTGAAGAATATCAAAAAATAAAACCTGAGTTCGAAAATAAATTAGCCGAAGCAAAACAAAATGCAGCGCAATATGTACAGATGAATGATATTTTCTCTGTTGCATTTCCTGCTTTGATTAAAGAATGGGGCGAAAAAGATTTGAATGAAAAAAATATGATGTCTTTTAAACCTGCTTCTAAAGAGGCACAACAAGGGATGATTATTTTTGGTATGGTTCCGAAAGAAGCTTGGGAAGGAAAATCGATGAAAGATTTCTTAACAGAAGTTGGAAATGAAATTTCAGAAGGAACAAAATATTACAAAGAACAAGTTGAAATTAACTTGAATACAGAATTAGATCCTCGTCCAATTGTTGGTGATAATTATGCTGATAAATCAGAACGTTTTTACGGAAATAATGATGTAGACGGTCCTGATTCTATGCACGGAACGCACGTTTCTGGAATTATTGCGGCAAAATCTGGTAACGGAATTGGAATGGATGGAATCGCAGGAAATGGTTATGTAAAAATCATGTCAGTTCGTACAGTTCCAAATGGTGACGAACGCGATAAAGACGTTGCAAATGCCATTCGTTATGCTGCAGATAATGGAGCAAAAATCTTGAACATGTCTTTTGGAAAAGCTTATTCTCCAGATAAACAAATTGTTTGGGATGCATTTAAATATGCTGAGAAAAAAGGTCTTTTATTGATTAAAGCTGCAGGAAATGAAAACGTAAATATTGATGACGAAATTCACTTCCCTACTGTTTATGATAACAAAGGCGCAGAAGTTTCTAAAAACGTAATTACAGTTGGAGCAAACACAATGGATAATAACAATTTAAGAGCAAGTTTCTCTAATTTTGGTAAAAAGTCTGTAGACGTTTTTGCGCCAGGAAATGAAATATATTCTACTGTTCCTAATAAAGATGGGGAATACAAAAACGAAAGTGGAACTTCTATGGCTTCCCCAGTTGTAGCAGGAGTTGCGGCTCTGGTTTGGGCTCATTATCCCAAATTAACTGCAACAGATATCAAACAAATTTTGTTAGAATCTGTCAATAAAAATCCTGCTTTAACAGATATTTCTGTAACAGGCGGTGTCGTTGATGCGTACAAAGCTGTTCAATTAGCAGAAAAAATGTATGTTGCTAAAAAATTGAAATAAGAAAGTATCACTATTTTTTATAGTATTTAAGTAACAAAAATAAACTTGGGTTAGATTCTATTTTTAGAGTCTAACCTTTTTTTGTATAAGATATTTCTTGTTCAAATTGAATTAAAACTCTTTTTCAACTCTTTCTATTTTTATGTTAATCAGTTATAAATGATTGATTTTTAACTTAAAGTTTAACACTTCTCATAATATATTGTTACATAATGTATTAATAATTTAGCTACAGTTTTAAGTAAAATATGTAAGTATTTATCATTTATCGATTGATTTCATTTTAAATATCTTAATTACGAATAGAATTTATTTTTTAACAATTTGATATAAAACAACTTAATTCATAAACTTAAAACAAAACATTAAAATATTTATTCTATACTACCATGCAGAAATATATTTATGTTAGCCTATTCATTTTTTCAATGAATAATGTTAATGCGCAATTAATTATTGCAAATAATCAGAATAATGTCCAACTTTCTGAATCTACATTAATGCAGTTTGAAGATGGATATACGAACGGAATCATCTTACCAGCGAACGATCAAGCTCCTATAAATGCTACAAATGGAACTTTTATTTTAGACCAATCTGATAAAAGAGTAAAAGTTTTTGAGAACAATCAATGGAAAAATCTTTCATATGAAGGAAATTTATCTGATATAATTTCAAATCCATCTGATGACTTAGGAGATGGTGTAATTTTAGGCTCTGAAACGTCTAATGCAAAAGGAGTTTTGGTCTTAGAGTCGGATGACAAATCATTGATTTTACCACGTATTAATGATCCTGTAAGTAATGTAAAATCTCCGTATCCAGGCATGATTTGTTACGATACAAAATCAAGAACGATTTGCATTTATGATGGTAAAGTTTGGAATTTTTGGAAATAGATTTGAGATTTCAAATCATTTTTTTATTCATTACAACTTCGTTCAATACAATGCCAAGTCGTCCCATTGTACAACTTAATACATAAATCTGTTTGGTCATATATCAACATTCCTTCTACTGGTGTTTTAATTTGATCCGTATTGAGAACTCTACTAATTACGAATCCTTTTTCTTTAGAAGACAAAACAATTGCACCATTTGGAATATTTGAAGGCCAATTTACATTATTATTTTTGTATGTGCTTATCCCAATTTTACTCGGATCTCCGACAGATGATGTATTGGCTATTTTGACGCATTCTGTAGTAAAGTCCCCATTTTTGTCCGCACATTTCTTTAATTGCGCTATCATTGGAGCACTACAATTTCCTGCCGATTCACAATCAAAAGTAACATTGGCAACAGTTGAATTAACAATTGTTCCATTTGCATCTACATAATTGGGTAAATTACTAAAAACATAATTTTCACCTTGATTATAACTTTTTTGATCAGGATTATAAGAATCATATTTTGTAAAGTTAAGATTTGGACCAACTTTAGAACCATTTGGATTTAAAGGTTGTCTTGTATAAAAATATCCTTTGCTCGAATTATTTTTTGGTCCTTCTAATGACATTCCATTCATATTGACTGTACTCAATTTTACCAAACCTGCATTGTATATACTCGCTTGTGTGTTGCCATTTATTCCATTATTAAAAATAAATGTTCCATAATTTTCAATTCGGCTTGTTCCACTCAAATCACTATTTCCTCCTTCTATTGTTACTGTTCCAGTATTAACAATACGCGAACCTCCCATATTAAAACTTGATAATGAATAAATTTCGCCACAATTCACCATTAAAGTTGTCGCATTATTATCTATTGTATTCGAAACATCAATTCGCCCTTTGTTCAAAAATGTATTATTACCTTCGCTCAAATTAAATCGAACCACCTTCATTTCTTTGTTATTTTCGATGTAATTAATTGCTGTAGGAGAACCAAAATTTAAGGTACTTCTGATATCTACAGTTCCATTATTAATAAGATTTGTCGCATTATTACGAATTGTAATTCCAGATTGATTACTTAAAGTACCTGTCGTTGAGATATTAATATCCAAATCGGAAGAAAAGTTCGGATTATTATTAAATTCTAATGAACCTTCAATCTCAAATCCATTTTTGAAACCTGTAGTAGTTGATAGATTGGTATTAAAAATTAATTTAGTGTTTGGTGCTATATGTATTATTGCACCATCTTCTAATTTCACATCATTAAAAGTCGTGTTTTCCGTAAAACAAACTCTCTTATTTGCAGGAAAAACATAATTATCAATAGGGCTTGGATTGGTTACATCACAACTTGTTTGTTGTCCATAAAGAAAGTTAAAACCAAACAAAAAAATGTAAAAAGGGTATAATTTGGTAAGCATAGGTGTAGATTGTTTTTCTCTCTCTATCAATCCATATGCCTTTTTTTCAAATAATTGTATTTTAATAATTATAAATAGTTAAAAAAGATAATATCGTACTATTTTTACTTTGTAAATTATTAATGAATTATTTATTTAAAATCATAATTTCTTCTCGCCCATTTTTTACTTGGTTCAATCCATTCATCAAGAGCTTTATAAAGAAAACCATGCTTTAAGCCATTATTTAATTCAATTTCTTTGAAATGATTGATTTTATTGGTTGAATTTTCTTTTCGTTTTATAGCAGAAATACCATAAACATCAGACTTTTCGTAAATAGTTAAAACGTTTCCAGAAAAATTTATGTCAGGCATTTCTTCTAAATCACTTTCTTGAAACGAACCAATAAATACATAGTTGATTTGAGGATTATTTTTAAAAGTTGATATATATTGCGCAATATAACCACCTTTGGAAGTTCCTACAACCGTAATATGATTAGGTTCAACTCCTATATTAATCAAACTATCAATTTGATTAACAACCTTTTTTGCATATATTATTCCGTCTGTTTTTGGCTTTCTTTTCTCGCTAATCACAATAAATCCGTCATTCCTGAATGAATTCAAAACTTTAGAATATTCAATTTTAGTTTTATAAACTGTATCATAATCACCATCGTTATGTGTTTCTAAATATTTATTATGGAGAAAAAAGATATAATCTTTGTCCTTTACACTTTTAGATATTTTATGTTGCGAACAACTCATTAAACCAATTATGAGAATCAACAAATATTTCATTATTCAATTTTAAATCAATCAAATATAACCAAAAAACCCTTCACTGAAAAGTGAAGGGTTTTTCTATATTCTATAAACTTTTTCCTCTAAAATACCAGATTCAAACTCAATTGGTTGTTCATTTTGTCTAAAAATTCGGGCAGATAATTTTCCTTTCAACTCCACCACTCCATTTTCTACACGAAGCCAACTTCCTTCTCTCAATCCAACTACAACTTGATGATTAAACTTGTGAAATTCATTGATACGCGTTTCTCTTGTTTCTCCTTTGTGCGTAGAATTAGGATCAGGATCCAAATAATGCGGATTAATATTAAAAGGTAAAAATTGTAACGCATCAAAACTTGGTGGATAAACAATCGGCATATCATTTGTTGTTCCAATTGTTAAACCTGTCAAATTACTTCCTGCACTCGTTCCAATATATGGTGTTCCATTATGTACAACGCTTCTCAATTCTTCTATCAAACCAAGTTCATACAACGTTTTTAGCAATAAAAATGTATTTCCTCCACCAATAAAAATCGCTTTAGCATGCAAAATTGCTTCTTTTTTATTCTCGAAAGTATGCAAACCTTTTACAGAAATTCCAACCGTTTGCAAAGCATCTTTTACATTTTGCGTATAATCATCGTACGAAATTCCCGAAGGACGCGCATAGGGAACAAAAATGATTTCATCAGATTGAATAAATTCTTTGATTTCATCTTTTATATATTCTAAAAAACTAAAACCGTGAATAGTACTCGTACTTATCACTAATAGTCTATCATTTGGATTTATCATGTTATTGAATTTTAACTCAAAAGTAAGTTTAAAATAAGAAAGTAGGTGAAAAATTGACAAAAAATTATACCAAATTACTTTACTTTTGTACAATTCTAAAAAATGGAATTTCAAGATTTCTAAATCTTCATGAAAAAAATAGTACGCTTCATTATACCTTTATTCATAGTTGTTATTATGCTAATAATTGGAATAGAACAAACCCTTCGCAAAATTCCGAACGATTACAAATACAAAGCTGATTATTTAAAAGAAAATGGAAGTGAAATAGAAACTTTGATTCTTGGGAGTTCGCATACTTTTACGGGATTGAATCCAAAATTATTTAAAAATAAAACTTTTAATGCTGCACATTCTGCCCAATCATTGGATTTAGATTACAAAATTTTTGAACAAAATCGAAAATATTTACCCAATTTAAAAACCATTATTATTCCCATTTCGTATTTTTCATTTACAAAACAATTGAATGATTTTAATCAAAAAAAGTTAAAATATTATTCAATTTATTGGAATATTGATATTAATAATAACGATTTAAATCTTAATTACGAAATTTTTTCAGAACCTATTGATATTGATTATAATCGAATAAAAGATTATTGGATTGAGGATAAAAATAATTTGACAATAGATATTAATGGATATATAAATAAGCGATACGAACCAAGTTGGAATGATAGTATTTATGCTAAAAAAACGTTTGAAAGACATCGTGCAAATTTGAATTCAACTCAAGTACAACATATTATAAAAACACATTATCATGATTTAGAACAAATTATAAAACAAGCAAAATCAAATGATATAAAAGTTGTTCTATTGGCTACTCCTACAACTAATTTGTATAAAAATTATGTTATAAAAACACCTCAATATTTCAATTTAAAAAATAATATTAATCGATTATCGAAATATAATAATGTCATTTTCATCAATTATTTTATTAATAATGAAAATTTCAGTAAAAAAGATTTCAAAAATTCAGATCATTTAAATGCAAAAGGTGCAGATAAGTTAACGTTGAAGGTGGACTCTATTATGAATAAAACATTTGCGTTGATTACAAAATAAATCGAATATCTATGATCAAAAAAGAGCTTGATAAATCAAGCTCTTTTTGGGTTTATAAGTTGTGTGAAATTAGTTTTTATAAGAAATCCATTTCATCATTTCTTTTACAGTTGGTTTTTTACCATAAATTAAAATCCCAATTCTATAGATTTTTCCAGCAATATAAACCATAAATATTGTACTTATTAACAGCAAAAATAAGGATAAAGCTAATTGCCAAATCGGAACATCAAAAGGAATTCGAGTAATCATTGATATAGGTGAAGTCAATGGAATCATTGATAACCAAAAAGCAACTGGACCATCAGGATTTTCGAAAGTTGTCATACTTCCATAAAGTCCAATCATCATCGGAACTAAAGGAAAATATGTGAATTGTTGTGTATCAGTATCATTGTCAACAGCAGAACCAATTGCCGCAAAAACAGAGCTGTAGAACAAATATCCTAAGATAAAATAAGCAATAAAAGCAAAAATTATTAACGGATAATTAAACGTCAACAACACTTCGCTAATTTCTGTTACTTTCTGCATCATATCTGGATTAGTCTCCGCTAATTGTGCTTGATTCATCATTTGTTGTGACATATCCATTCTCGACGCTGCAATTGCTGGAAATAAAATCAATAACCCCATTGTCATCCCAATCCATATTGCAAATTGAGTCACTGCAACCATTGTTGTTCCTAAAATTTTACCCATCATCAATTCGAAAGGTTTTACAGAAGAAATGATAATTTCGACCACGCGATTATTCTTTTCTTCAACAACCGAACGCATAACTTTTACGCCATAAATCATTACAAACATGAAAATAATGTAAGTTAAAAACATCGATAATCCGATTTTCAACTCCATTCCTTTATCTTCTTTTCCGTCTGTAACATTGAAAACATTCAGGTTAACGCGAGCCTTAGAAGCTTCTAAAGCAGCTTTATCAATACCAGATTTTGCTTGTTTTTCTTTTTCAATCTTATCACTAATTGTTCTCGAAAGTTTTTCTCGATCAGTAATTCCAAGATTTCCATTTGTAATTAATTCTGTATTTTTCTCAATATTTTCATAATTTCCATCTGTATTTTTTGGAATATGAAGAATCGCATTCAAATATTCGCTTCCTTTCAACGTGTCCTTAATTGATTGCAATTCTTGAGGCGTGTAAATACTGAACATCATTTGTTTAGTCGATTTAAACGAGGTTACAAACTCTGTACTTTCATCTACAATTGCAATGTTTTTCACTTCGGAATTATTTGCAGAACTCAAAAAGAAAATCACAGCTCCTGCTCCAACAATCAACAAAGGCGAAAGAAAAGTCATAACAATAAACGCTTTGTTTTTTACTTGAGAAAAGAACTCGCGTTGTGCAACTAAAAATATATTTTTCATTTGAAAATTAGCTTAAAGATTAGGAATTGAACTTTGTTTAACGGCTTCCAAAAACACATCATTCATCGAAGGAATAATCTCTTTGAATTGATGAACTTGTCCAACTTGCATCAATTTATCTAAAATCACATTGGTTGGTGTTTCTTTATTATACAATAAATTAAATTCAGTTCGTTGATTAATGTTTCGTACATCCGAAATCTCAAATTCATTGGCTAAATTTTGAAGAGAATCAGCAGGAATTTCATTCAATTGAATCGAAAACTTTCCTGTCTTAAATTGATTTCTAACTTCTTCAATCGTTCCATCTAACACTTTATTCGATTGATTAATCAATGCCACATGATCACACATTTCTTCAACAGATTCCATACGATGTGTTGAGAAAATAATTGTTGTTCCTTTGTCTCTTAATTCAAGAATTTCATTCGCAATAATTTGTGCATTTACAGGATCAAAACCACTAAAAGGTTCATCGAAAATCAGTAAAGAAGGATTGTGAATAACTGTAATCACAAACTGAACTTTTTGTCCCATTCCTTTCGACAACTCGCTCAATTTCTTATTCCACCAAGACATCATATCAAGTTTCTCGAACCAATATTCGGTACGTTTTCTGGCTTCCGCAGAAGAAAGACCTTTCAGTTTTGCAAAATACAGTGCCTGTTCTCCAACTTTCATATTCTTGTACAAACCACGTTCTTCTGGCATATAACCAACTTGCCCGATTGATTTTTTCGTCAAAGGTTCTCCATTCAACAAAATTGTACCGCTATCTGGCGCTGTAATTTGATTGACAATACGAATAAAAGTCGTTTTTCCAGCACCATTTGGTCCCAAAAGTCCATAAATAGAACCTTGTGGAATATTGATACTAAAATTATTAAGCGCAACTTTATCTTTATATTTTCTTGTTAAGCCTTGAGCTTGCAATAAAAATTCCATTTTCTATATCATTTGATTTGTAAAATTAGTAAGAAGAAAGTAAATTTTGTTACAGATTTTAATGAGATTCATTCGGATCCCATACAATTTCTTTAAAATTAATCACTTTATCATTTATAATCTCCACACCTTCATTTTCTAACAATTGTTGCATCAAACTCGAAGGATTAAAATGATGTTTTCCAGTTAACAAACCATTTCTGTTTACAACACGGTGCGCAGGAACGTCTTCTCTATTATGTACATGATTCATTGCATAACCAACAACACGAGCCGAAAATTTTTCTCCTATATATTTTGCAATCAATCCATAAGTAGAAACACGTCCTTCGGGAATTTGACGAACTATTTCATAAATTTTCTCATAAGTATCAGAAATGATTTTTGTCATAATCTAAAGATTTATTGTAAATTTAAAGAAAGTAATAGAATATGAGCCAAAAAGTTCCAATTAAATCTCTTTTAAGCCGACCACGATTTAAGGTTTTTACACATTTATCAAAACAAGAATTTATTGATTTAATCAAAAAACATCTTGAAACTAATTCTACCGAATACGGAGGTTATGCGAATCAGGAAGTTGCAATGATTCGTGTCAGAAAAGACAAGGATAAATATTGGCATCCGCAATTGCAAATCAGAATTGAAGAAGATGATGATCATCCTGATTATTTGGTTGTAAGAGGAATTATTGGTCCGCCTTCTAATGTTTGGC
>NZ_DLJI01000041.1:110175-116334 GCF_002484185.1 Empedobacter sp. UBA7620
TCGCATTTTTGTATGGTTTGAGTGGAGCTATTTTTATCACTTTAGGCTCTTATGCGGTTTCCGAATATATTGTACAGGGAAATAGTGTATGGATTTGGAGTATTCCTATTGCATTATTGATGGCTTTAGGTACTTATTTAGCTAGTTTATATGGTCATTATTTGGCAAAATATCAATTGGGAAGATTGTATCATTTCGTGAATGAATTGCTTCGTGATGCAGAGTTTTATCAAAATAGCGACGAAATTAAGGAATAAAAAAAAGCGACCTAAACAGGTCGCTTACAAGAAATATGTTGAGATAATATATTAATTAGATTACTTTCACATTAACGGCGTTGATGCCTTTTTTTCCTTGTTCTAAGTCAAAAGATACTTTATCGTTTTGAGCTACTTTGTCTGTTAAACCAGAAACGTGTACGAAGTACTCTTTTCCTGATTCGTCATCTTTAATAAATCCGTATCCTTTTTCTTCATTAAAGAATTTTACAGTTCCTTTATTCATAGTATTTTATTTTCGTTGATAAAGATATAAGATTTATTTACAAAACCAATATTAATTTTTAGTTTTTTTTTATAACAATTTTTTTAGGCTATAATTTCATTATAATTTTGTCTCAAATCATAATATTTTGGCAGGAATTTATATTCATATCCCGTTTTGTAAACAAAAATGTAGCTATTGCGACTTTCATTTTTCGACTAATCTTCAACATAAATCAAATTTAATTCAAGCAATTAATAAAGAACTTGAGATCAGAAAAAATGAAATTTCTACACCTTTAGAAACGATTTATTTTGGAGGAGGAACACCTTCTATCCTAAACGAAATTGAGTTAGAAAGTATTTTCGAAACGATTTATAAAAATTATTCGACCAAAAATTTAAAAGAAATTACACTAGAAGCGAATCCTGATGATCTGAACAAAGAAAAACTTAATTTCTTGAAATCAACTCCGATTAATCGTTTTTCGATTGGTGTTCAATCATTTTTTGAAGAAGATTTGAAATTAATGAATCGAGCACATAACGCACAAGAAGCTGAAACTTCTATAAAATTGGCGCAAGATTTTGGTTTCGAAAATATCACTATTGATTTGATTTATGGTTCTACAACCACAACTAACGAAGTGTGGAAACAAAATTTGCAAAAAGCAATTGCGCTAAATGTTCCACATATTTCTTCTTATGCCTTAACAGTCGAAGAAAAAACAATTTTAGATCATCAAATCAAAAAAGGAATCACTAAACCAGTTGATGAAGATCGTCAAAACGAACAATTTCAACTTTTAGTAGACACTTTAACTTCGAATAATTTTATTCAATACGAAATCTCCAATTTCGGAAAAGAAAACTATTTTTCTTTGCACAATTCTAATTATTGGAAAGGAATTCATTATTTAGGAATTGGACCTTCTGCACATTCTTATAACGGAAAAACTCGAGCTTGGAACATTGCAAATAATTCAAAATATATACAAACTATCAACGAAAATAAGCTACCTCAAGAAATTGAAGTTTTAAATGAAGTAGAACAATTTAATGAAATGATAATGATTGGATTGAGAACAATTTATGGAATAGATTTAAATCGAATTAATTCAGAATTTTCTCAACCTTTAGTGAATTCTTTTTATCAAGAACTCAATCAATTAATTAACGAAAATTTAGTCGAAAAGAAAGAAAATAGAATTATTTTGAAACCCGAAGCAAAATTTTTCGCAGACGGAATTGCTTCAAGATTATTTTACATCGATTAATTTGTTAAATTTGCGATATGAATGATAACAGACCAATTGGTGTTTTCGACTCTGGAGTTGGCGGTTTGACGTTTGCAAAAGAAATAAAACGTCTGCTACCAAACGAAAGTTTGATCTATTTTGGCGATACTCAAAATTTGCCTTACGGAGAAAAATCGAAAGAAGCGATTACACAATTTTCGGTAGACATTACTAATTTTTTAATAGACAATAATTGTAAAGCGATTTTAGTTGCATGTAATTCCGCAACAGCTAATTCGTTGAAAGAAATTAGAGAAGCCGCAGGAAAAGATGTTCCTGTTATCGATGTTATTTCGCCAGTTGCGGAGAAAGTTTCGTTCGAATTAAGAGAAAAAATAGGTGTTATTGCAACAAAAGCAACTGTAAATTCGGGCGCTTACAAAAAGGCTATTCGTCGTCGGAATAAACATATTACGGTTATTGAAATGGCAACTCCGCTCCTAGTTCCTGTTATCGAAGAAGGTTTTACAAATTCGACGATTTCTAAAGCAGTTTTAGAAACTTATTTGTTGAACAAAAAATTAGAAGGAATTGATTCGATTATTTTGGGATGTACACATTATACACATCTAGAAAAAGAAATCAATCAAGTGTTTGAAGGAAAAGTTGATATTGTAAATTCGCCTTTAATTGTCGTGAATCAAGTGATTTATCAATTAGCAAAAGAAGGAAAATTGGCTGCTAAAGATGCTGTTGCAAACTATACATTTTATATTTCTAACAATACGGATAATATTATAAAAGTTGCAAAAAAATTCTTTGGAAAAGATATTCAATTAATTGAGAAAAATTTAGAAACGAAATAGAACCGACCATTATTTGTCGGTTTTTTTATAAAATATTACGAACAAACAAAAACAAATCATTACATGGAAAAATCAGCAGAATTAATTGCATTAGAAGAAAAATACGGAGCGCATAACTATCATCCGCTTCCAGTTGTATTGGAAAAAGGTGAAGGTGTTTACGTTTGGGATGTTGATGGGAAAAAATATTTCGACTTTTTATCAGCTTATTCAGCTGTTAATCAAGGTCACTGTCATCCTCGAATCATCAAAGCGTTAAAAGATCAAGCCGAAAAATTAACGTTAACTTCTCGTGCTTTTTATAATGCGGAATTAGGAAAATACGAAAAATTTATCACAGAATTATTCGGTTTCGATAAAGTTTTACCAATGAATACGGGTGCTGAAGCAGTAGAAACAGCGCTAAAAATTGCTCGTAAATGGGGGTACGAAAAGAAAGGAATTCCAGCTGGTGAAGCGATTATTGTGGTATGTAAAGACAATTTCCATGGTCGTACAACTACTATTATTTCTTTCTCGAATGATGAAGATGCACGTAAAAATTTCAATCCTTACACAAGTGGTTTTGAAGCTGTAGAATACAATGATATTGAAGCTCTAAAACAAATTTTAGAAGAAAAAGCAGATAAAATTTGTGGATTCTTAGTAGAACCAATTCAAGGAGAAGCGGGTGTTAATGTACCTTCTGAAGGATATTTGAAAGCTTGTGAAGAATTATGTAAACAACATAATGTTTTATTTATCGCCGACGAAATTCAAACAGGAATTGCACGTACAGGAAAAATGTTAGCAATCGATCACGAAAATATTGATGCCGATGTTTTAATCTTAGGTAAAGCCGTTTCGGGTGGAGCTTATCCAGTTTCTGCAGTTTTAGCAAATGATGAAATCATGAATGTGATCAAACCAGGACAACACGGTTCTACTTATGGAGGAAATCCATTAGCTGCGGCTGTTGCAACAGAAGCTTTGCAAGTTGTTTTGGACGAAAAATTAGCTGAAAATTCTGAAAAATTAGGGCAAATTTTTAGAGCAGAAATCACAAAAATGGCAGAAGAATTTCCGTTATTCAAATCAGTTCGTGGAAAAGGTTTATTAAATGCAATTTTAATCAACGATACACCAGAATCTGAAACAGCATGGAATTTCTGTGTTGCAATGAAAGACAACGGATTATTAGCCAAACCTACGCACGGAAACATCATTCGTTTCGCTCCTCCTTTAGTGATGAACGAAGAACAGTTACACGAATGTTTAGCGATTATTCGTAAAACTGCACAAGAGTTTAAAAAATAATCAACAATAAAATGATATAGAAAAAACCTGATGAAATTTCATCAGGTTTTTTTATATTCGAAGCTTTAAATAACACTATGAATTCTTTTAAAATAAACGTTTCTGAAACGTACAAAAAGGCTCAAAAAAAATCGGCTGTTTGGATTGCTCTTTTCTTGATTACTCTTTTCTTTTCTACAATTTTGAGCATCATCATTTTTATAATTTGTGTTTGTGCAGGAATCGCTATTGTCATTACAAAACCAATGTGGATTACCATTATTTTAGGTTTGGGACTATTGGCTTTAGGAGGTTTAATCGTTTACTATAATATTAAATTTATTCTGAATATTTTCAAAAAAACAGCTACAAATGGAATTGAAATTTTTGAAATAGATCAACCAGAATTATTCAAATTAATAAAAGAAACCGCAGATAAAGTTGGCACAAAACATCCAAAAAAAAGTATTTATTATTGATGATGTAAATGCATATGTTTCCTATTCGAACAATTTGCAAAGTTTAGTTTTTCCGACGAGAAAAAATTTGTCGATTGGTATTGGTTTGCTTCATGGTATTTCTCAAAACGAATTAAAAGGAATAATTGCGCACGAATTTGGGCATTTTTCTCAAAAATCAATGACAATTGGTAGTCATGTTGGAAATGCGACCAAAATTATGGAAGATATTTTATACAGTAATCAAACCTTGAGATTTGATGTCGATAACTTAGGTCAAATTAATGGAATTGTTGGTTTTATCTCGATGGGCGCTGTTGCTTACAATAAAATGATTGAATCTATTTTGAAAATAATTCACAAAAAATTAGAATTTAATTATCTAAAATTAAGTCGAGAAATGGAATTTCATGCGGATCAAATTGCAACAAATGTTGTGGGAATTGAGACGATGAGCAAACCATTATTGAGAATAGAATTGTATCAATTTGTTTACCAAGAATTAGCCAATTTTTATACAAGTTTACAAGATGATAAAAAGTTTTCGACTAATATTTATCAAAATATGAATCAATTAGTTGACTTTTATATCGATGATTACGAACTTTCTTTAGAAAATAATTTAGCAATTGTTGGAATTAATGAATTTAATCAAAATCATTCTTTACTACAATTTGAAGATTTATGGTCGACGCATCCAGAAATGGACAAACGTTTAGCAAATATAGCGTCTACAAATCATCATTCTGAGATAGACAAATCTCCAAAAGCCATTACATTACTTCAAAAAAATAATGAATTTGAAGAAGAATTTACATTCAATTTTTTCTTTCAATTAAATTTATATCGTGTCAATGAAATAGACAATTCAGAATTTATTGAAACGTTTAAAAGCATTCATAATAAATACAATTACCCTAAAGTTTACAATCATTTTTTTTCAAATTATGATTTACCTTTTGATCGAATTAAAAAAGCTGATTTAACGGATAAACAACAAAATATTCCTACGAATGAATTGTTTTCGGATGAAAATATTATAGTTGCAAAACAATATTTAGCTTTACAAATTGATTTATTGCAATTAGATTTTTTTTCCAGTCAAAAAAAGCCGCAACCATTCAAATACAACAATGTTGTTTACAATAAAAAACAAGATGTACTGAAAGTTAAAGAAGAATTGGAGCAAATAAATAAGGAAAAAGAAGCTGAGTTTTCTGAATATTTAGACAATATCAAAATATTTTTCAGATCTAATTTAGATGAACAAAAAGCTATTTTATTAGAAGATTGTATCAAAGTTGAAGCAGATTTATCAGCGAATATTCAATTGGTAGATGAAATTAGAACTCATATTAATTTTGCAACAAAACCTATTCACGAAAAGCTAAGAATTGAGGCTTTAACAGTTTTGAATGATCAAGTTGAACAACTAAAAAATGTAACAAAAGATATTCTACAAAGTGAAATAGCAAAGGAAAAAATAACAATTCGAAAAGTTGAAAATGCGCAATATTTTATAGATGAAGATTGGATTTTCTTTTTTGACTCTACAGGTTATAACAACAATGCTTTTGAGAATTTGATTGAAAATTTATACTTTGTAGATCAAGTTTCAAATAACTTATTGTTTCAAAAGAAATCTGCTTTTCTAAAAGAATACGAACCATTGTTAAACTATACATCAAAAACAAAAGCCTCTTAATTAGAGGCTTTTGTTTTATATTTTAAGGAGCTAAACGCTCTTTTTTCCAATCAAAATCGTCTTGTAAAACATAACGAACTCTATCGTGTAAACGACTTGGACGTCCTTGCCAAAACTCTATTTCTGTTGGGCGAA